>JAOAPQ010000775.1 GCA_025462965.1 Bryobacterales bacterium | reverse complement strand
AGTTGATCGGAAAATACAGGATTGCCCACACGCGCAACACCATCGCCTTGACCCAGCCGATCACTCCCATTTGCAGGATCTCCGGCTTACCGGTTACGGGACCACGGTAGCCCCCAATGCCTCCCAGAAGACTCCAACGGTAAGCGAAGACTGCGACCGTGAGAAGCCAGAAGGGCAGGTGCACGGCGGGCCGCCGAAATGCCCGATCTTTTTTGAACCAGGCGATCAGCAAAAGAATCAACGGGAACACGTACGCGGATTCCTTGGTCATCACGGCGCACGACACAGAGACAAGCGAGGCCGCCAGCAGGCTCGCACGTGGGGTTTCGCAGTAACGCAGGTAGAGCAGCAGCGCCAATAGGAAAAAGAAAGCCGTGATCAGGTCAAGCCGGCCGTTTACCCACGCTACCGCTTCGGGGCGCGTCCCATGCACCGCGAAGAGCAGGGACGCCATGGCCGGGGTCCAGAACCCCTGATACAACCTGGCCGCGACGCTATAAACCAGTACCGAGTTCGTAAAATGCACCAGCATATTCGCGGCATGCCAGCGGATCGGATCGAAGCCCGCCCATGGCCCGGTCGCCCGCAAGGAGACATACTCGAGCGGCCGGAAAAAGCTACCTCCCGACGGATGTAGGAAAGTGCCGAGAACCTGATCGCCAGTCAGCGTATTTGCGTATTTCACCGAAATGAAGTCGTCGGAGAGGAAGCCGATCGAGAGCGACGGCCAATAACAAGCGGTAACGAGCGTCCCGAGAAGGATCGCGAACAGGCCCGGAGACAATCGTTGCGTACGCTTCGGGGAAACGTTCTCATTCACGCAGAGGAAAGTCAGAATCACAATCGCGAGTGCACAAGCGCTCTCGACATTCAGGACGGCTCGCGTGGATTTTAGAGGCTTGAATACATCAAGAGTAGCGAGCACAAAAAGCGCTATCCCGCTTCCGGCGGCAACGACCAGAGTAAGGCGCGAAAGAGATATCCTCCACTCGCGCCAGGACTTCATCAGAGCGTCTGCGTGACTTTGCTGAGCGTGCGCGGGCGATCCGGATCCAGTCCCTTTTCCCTCGCCAGCGCCGCGGCGAAAAGCTGCGCAGGGATGATGTACGGGATCGGCGTAAACAACTCGGGTATGCGCGCCGGGATCACAATCGCCCGCCCGGCGTCCGCTGGTGCTTCCATGTTCTGGCGGTCCGTGACGATCAGCGTCTCAGCTTTCAGATGCCGTAGCTTCTCGAGCATCTCCTTCATGCTGGGCCACGTCACTCCCGAGGGTGCGAACAGGAACAGCGGGAACCCTTTCTCCACGAGCGCGATCGGGCCATGCAGGAAGTCCGCGGAGGAGAACCGTTCGGCGACGACATAACAGGTCTCCATCATCTTCAGAGCGAACTCAAAAGCATTCGCGTAATTCAGTCCCCGGCCGACCACCACGGCTTGCTCCATGAATCGGTACCGTTGCGCAAGCGCTTCGATCGCGGGCGCCAGGCCCAGCGCCGCCTCCGTCCACGCGGGGATGCGTTCCAGATCCGCGATGCGGATGCGGGCGCCAAGCGCGTACGCAATCAGGTAAAGCGCCATCATCTGGCCCGTGTAAGTCTTGGTGGCCGCGACGCTCTTCTCCTTGCCGGCGCGCACCAGGAAGACATGCGCGGCAAGCGGCACCATGGAGCTGCGAGGTTCGTTGGTGATCCCGATGGTCAGGGCGCCCTGCGCGCGCGCACGTTCCAGGACGACATTGATATCGGTCGATTCCCCCGATTGAGAGATCGCTACCACCAACGCCCCGCGGTAATCGACGTTTGCCTGGTACAGAGTAAAGATGGATGGCGCCGCGAGCGACACCGGGATTCCCGTGCAAATTTCGATGAGATAGCGCGCGAATTGCGCCGCATTGTCGGAGGTGCCGCGCGCGACCAGCAC
Organism: Bryobacterales bacterium; assembly: GCA_025462965.1. Lineage (GTDB taxonomy): Bacteria > Acidobacteriota > Terriglobia > Bryobacterales > Bryobacteraceae > JALYXI01. The sequence goes on along the minus strand of JAOAPQ010000775.1, from coordinate 12,002 downwards.
AATGAAGCGTGGCGGATTGGCCGCAACAAGGCGCTTCAAGCGCTCGGCGGCGCGCAACTCGGATTTCAGCGTCCGGGTGAGCGCCGCCGGCTGCTCGCAAATCTCATCGTACATCCGCGATTTCAAGCTAATTCCCCTCGATGGTATCGGCTCAATACGATCACCTCGCCGACGTGGCGCTGCGTGTGTTCCGCCATATGAATGATGAGGCCGATTGCGGTAGTCTCGATGCGCTCGCGGCCGACATACCGGGCCGCGTCGAAATCGGTCACGCCGCGAATCACATCCCCGGTTCGCGCAATCGCCCGGTCCGCCTCTTCAAGCAGTTGGGCACGCGTTGCGCCGGGTTGTTTTTCATCGCGCAATGTCGCAAGCTGGTCGTCCGCTAGAGCGCGACCTTCCAGATAGGTGGTGAGACGGTCCAGGCTGCCGGCGATGTGGCGAAGGTGGAAGCCGATGGAAGGAGCGCGCCAGATCCGCTCGTCGGAGATGCCGTCCGTGAATCGGTCCAGATCTTCCCGCGCCTGTTGTAACGCAAAGAGAACGGCGGCTATCGCCGGATCGGTGTCGAGCTTTGTCTCCCGCAGCCATGGCTCCCTCAACCCAGGCTCCCTCATTGCTTCATATGCTTGTTCAGGAACGCCCAAATCTCGGCGCGAGAATCGCGCGCAAGCTTGGTATCGATCCGGTTGAAGTGATGCCCGCCGGGCGCATCTTCATAAATCTTGTACTCGAACTTCTTGCCCTCCGCCTTGAGCGAATCGATCATGTGCCGCACTTCGAGCACGTTTACGTCCTCATCGTTCGTGTTGGTGTGGATCAGCAAAGGCGTGTTGAGTTTCGCGGCGTACGTGTAAGGTGAGCGCTTCAGATATTCCTTCACGTTATCGTTGGCGTCTTTGCCGATCATATCGGAGAATGTCTTGCGATATCCATCGGTCTTGTAACCCATGCGCGCGACCAGATCGCTCACCGGGCAGCCGGCATACGCAGCCGCCCACGCGTTCGGATGCAGAAAAATGTTCATGAGCGTGATGTAACCGCCGTGGCTCCAGCCGATAATGCCCACCCGCTTGGGATCGAGAAACGAATACCGTTCCAGCATCCACTCACGGGCCGCATAAGTGTCGTCCACTTCGCGGCCGCCGTAATCGATCGCCCGGTAGTAGCCCATGCCGTAGCCGGTGCTGCCCCGGTAATCGGGCGCGACAATCGTATATCCCTGTTCCAGAAGCTCGCGCGCGATATGCGCCGAATTGGCCGCGCCGCCGCTTTCCAGGTTGCTGTGCACGCCCCCGTGCACGTAAACAATGAGCGGATTCTTCTTCGTGCGGTCAAGCTTCTTCGGGATGAGGCTATAGGCGTAGACGATCATCGGATTGCCCGCGCCCTGCGCTGTGGGATTGCGCTCGCTGGCCGGAGGCAGGCTGGTGTAAGCGAACTTATCGACCTCGGCGATGTCGCTGAGCTTCAAACGCCACATCAGGTCGTCGATCGACTTCAGAATTTCATCATTCTGGCCGTTCGCGCTCTGACCGGTCGCGGGGATCGGGTTCACCGCCGGAGCGGCCGCGCGGGTTCCTGTTTGGGCAATTAGAATCGGCGCGACGCAGAGGAGGGCGGCGCTCTTCAGTATTTTCATCATGGCTGTAAATATTTGCGGAGATAAGCCCACACCTCGGCGCGGGATTCGCGAGCGAGTGCGGTGTCCAGCCGGTTGAAGTAGTGTCCGCCCGGCGCGTCTTCATAGATCTTGTACTCGAACTTCTTGCCCTCTGCTTTGAGCGAATCGATCATGTGCTTCACTTCCAGAACATTGACATCTTCGTCGTTCGAGTTGCCGTGTATCAACAAAGGCGTACTCAACTCGGCGGCATGCGCGTAAGGAGACCGCTTGATGTACTCCTTCACATTGTCGTTCGCGTCTTTGCCGAGCATGTCGGAATAGATTTTCCGGTAGCCGTCGTTCTTATATCCCATGCGCGCAACCAGGTCGCTCACAGGCACGCCGGTGTAAGCGCAGACGTACGCGCCGGGATGCTGGAAGATGTTCATCAGGGTGATGAATCCGCCATGGCTCCATCCGATGATCCCGACTCGCTTCGGATCGAGGAACGAATACCTCTCGAGCACCCATTCCCGCGCGGCGAAAACATCGTCGACCTCATGGCCTCCATAGTCGATCGCCTGCGAATATCCCGTCCCGTAGCCGGTACTTCCCCGATATTCGGGCGCGACGACGGAGTAGCCTTGCTCGATCAGCTCGCGCACCACATGCGCGCAGTTGGCCCGGCCGCCAGTCATGAAGTTGCTGTGAACGCCTTCGTGAACGAAGACGATGAGAGGTTGCTTTTTAGCCCGGTCAAGCTTCTTCGGGATCAGCGTGTACCCGTACAGGATCATCGGGTTGCCGGCGCCCTGTGCCGTGGAGTTGCGTTCGCGCGCGGGCGGCGGCCCGGTATACGAGAATTTGTCCACGTCCGCGATGTCGCCGAGTTCCAGGTGCCACATCACATCGTCGACCGCTTTCAGGACAACATCGCTGGAGCCGGTGGGCCCTTGCTGGGCCATGACGGAAGAGCACACCGCGGCCAGAAAGAAAATCGCGAGCAGTCGGATCATTCGATTCGGCTAGTGTAGCAAGCGTCCACCCGCTACAGCAGCAGGAATGGCTTGACATCCGTGCCCGGCATCAGAATCACGGAAATCGCGAGCAGTCGGATCGATCGTGGGACGGGCCATCGTCTTTTGTGGCCTGTCGTCTTCCTGCTCCTGCTTCCACCCCCTACAGCGGCAAAAATGGTTTGACATCCGTGCCCACACGGAGCTGCCGAACAACCTTCTCCACCCCCGGCACGTTAAGCAAACGCGGCTTCATGAGTATCAAAATCTCCGTGTCGTCGATCTCTTTCATACGCTGCGAGAAGATCCGCCCGAGCAGCGGGACCTGTGAAAGCCCCACTGTACCGTTTACCGTGCGCGACTTCGCTTGCGAAACCAATCCCGCTACCACGCCCCACTCGTCATCGCGCAGCCGCAAATTCGCTTTCAGCTTGCGCGTGGAGATCACGGGATTGCCGTTGACGGATTGGCCGGTGAGGAGCTTGAAGTCGCTGTCCACATCCAGCGTGACTTCCTCCATCCCGTGAATGTGGGGCGTCACCTTCAGAGTGAAACCCAGATCTTCGAACGTGAATGCGGGCGGGGGCACAAACTGAGCCTGCACGGAGGTGCCGACGGAATAACTGCCGGTAACAATCGGGTATCTGTCCCCCATGTGGAACGTCGCGGCCTGCGCGTCGGAGGCGCGCAACTCGGCCGTAAGAATGTTGCGGCCAACTGATTGAGTGTAATTCGCAATCGCCGTCGCTTCGCCGATGCCGATACTGAACAGGGAGAGACTGGTCGGGAACATGCTGTGCAGAGCATTCTGCATAACGCTTCCGCCCGCTTGCGTTGCGATCGCGAGGAAGTCGTAGGACCGCGAGCCGAAAGGAAACGGATTGAGAAAGGAGGAGGGAAGGCTGCCTGTGGTTGTTGTCGTCACGTTGTTTGCGACTCCGGTGAACGCAATCTTGAACATGTTCGGAATCGTGGCCCCGAAGTTCGTGATGTCGCTCTTGCGGATCTCGATCAGCTGAAGATCCACCACCACTTGCGGCCGGTAGGAGAGCAGTGCTTCGAAGAGCGCTCGCGCCGGGCCGACGCGAGAGACCCGGTCGCGCATCACAATATGGTTGCTCTTGGTGTCCCACGCGATCTTCTGGATGTCCATCACCTGGCGAACCGCCTGGGAAAGTTCGATTAATTCCTGTGAAACCATCGCCTGAGGAATGGGAATGCTGACGGTGATCGTCTGCTCGAGATCCGTGCGCTTCTGCGGCGTGTCCTTCGCAACCATGAAGAGCTTGGACGAAATGGGGGTAACGAACGAGCCGGTCGCGGCTTCAAGTCCGTGCAATGCCTCCCGATAGTCCACATTGTCCAGACGAAAGCGTATGAGCCGGCCCTGGTCGTAATCGCTATCGAATATGGTATCCAGGCCATAAAGTTGCGCCACCTGTTGGAAGAGGCCCTTGTAATCGCCGTGGAGGTCAAGGTTGAAGCGGCCCGGCTTAGCGTTGAGTTCGGGCGGAGGTTGGGGTTCACCCGGCTTCCAGTCGTCGAAGACGGCGGAAGGGTCGGTCTCTTCGCGCGGAGGCGGGCCGTCCGCGGGCATTACGTTTGAAGAGATAGCGGCGCGCGCTTCCAAAGCCGCGGCTTTGGCTCGATAAATCTTATTTCTGGGGGCAAGATCGGAAGCTTCCGCGTAGAGCAGATAAGCCTCGGAAATCTTACCCGCTTTTTCGGCCTTTCGGGCCCGTTTCACGGCGTTCGTTGCTTTGGAGCCGAACGCGGCGGTTACGAAAAGCAGCGCCGCGAAGGCAAGGCGGACCTTCACGTTAAATTGACGCGCCAGGCGCACGAAACGTGGACACCAATGTGGACACCGATGTGCCACACCACAACGCATGGATAATCGAATATATGTCTGGGATGCGGATATTTCTCGTTCATGAGTGGTGGAAAGTGGTCGTCCCAGTCAGTATCTTCGCGCTTTGCGTAGCCGCGGGGTTCGTCGCGCGGCGGCTGCTGTTTCGTGTGCTAAGCCGCGCCAATGCCCGGACCAAAGACATTCTGATTCAGTCGCTGCGCGGGCCCATCATCATCTGGTCGGTAATCCTGGGCGCGGATCTCGCGCTGCGGAATTCCGTCATCCCGACGCGCTACGTCCGCGAGGTTCACCTGGTGCTCCTCGCCTTGTGGATCATCTCGCTGACCCTGATGTCGTCGCAACTGGTCGGCAACCTCGTCGCCTTCTATGGCGGGCGCGCTACCGGGGCCGCCGGGCGCTCGGCCACCCTCACCAGGACGGTCGCGCAACTGGTGGTGTCACTCATCGGCCTGCTCATTCTGTTGAACCATGTAGGCGTCGATATCCGTCCACTCCTGACGGCCCTGGGCGTAGGAGGCCTGGCTGTCGCACTGGCGCTGCAGGATACACTCTCGAACCTGTTCGCGGGTTTTTATATCACCCTGGCGGGACAGATTCACATCGGACACTACGTGAAACTCAACACCGGCGAGGAGGGATATATAGAGGACATTACCTGGCGCAGCACGACGCTGCGCGGGCTTGGCGGTAATCTGATCTTCGTTCCCAATAGCAAACTCGGTCAGGCGATCTTTACAAATTTCAATCTTCCAACCAAGAGGATGAGCGCGAGCATCAACGTGCGTGTCCCCTACGATTGCGATCTGGACCACGTGGAGCAGGTCCTGTTGGATGAGGCGAAGGCCGGCGTCGGCCAGATCGACGGCATGGCTCCTGATTCCAAGCCATCCATCAGCCTGATTCCCGGTTTCGGCGATTCGTCACTGGTCCTCTCGGTCAACTACGAGCTGGTGGAATTTGTGGCCCAGTTCGGCGTGCAGAGCGAGTTGCGCCGCAGGATCTGGAAGCGCTTCCGGGCAGAAGGAATCACGATAGCGCTACCGGCGCAGACGGTAGTACTAACGGGAGATGAGAAGGGTTCCGTAGCCGGACTACAATCATAAACGTGGTCCTCGAAGCGCCCCAGGCCGCCCCGGAACTCGCCGCGGTGCTCCGCCGGTATTGGGGTTACGACACCTTCCGCCCGCTCCAGGAGCGAATTATCCGCAGCGTGGTCGGTGGCAAAGACGTTGCCGTGATCATGCCCACCGGAGGCGGAAAGTCACTCTGCTACCAGATACCCGCGCTCATCTCCGGCCGCACCGCCATCGTCGTATCGCCTCTCATTTCGCTGATGCAGGATCAGGCCGCGCAACTCGCGCAGATGGGCATCCCCGCCGCTGTCCTGAATAGTTCGCAGCCCCAGGCCGACCAGGCTCAAACGATGCGCCAGGCGTGCCAGGGCGCATACAGGCTCCTGTATCTTTCACCCGAGCGGCTTGCGCGTCCGGATACCATCGCGTGGCTCGAACGCGTCCCCGTTTCTTTCTTTGCCATCGATGAGGCCCATTGCATCTCCGAGTGGGGTCACGAATTCCGCCCCGAATACCGCCAGTTGAGCCGCCTGCGCGAGCGCTTCCCCGATAAGCCCATTGCCGCGTTCACCGCGAGCGCTACACGCCGCGTCAGGCACGATATCATCGAGCAGCTCAAGCTCGACGACCCGCACAAATACATCGTCAGCTTTCATCGCCCGAACCTCCGCTACCTGGTCCGGCAGTGTGATGCGAAATCGCAGCCGCGCCTCCTCGTGAATGCGGTCCGGGCCACCGCCGGCAGCAACATCATCATCTATGCGCCCACCATTGCCCGCGTCGAGGAGACTGTCGATTTCCTGGGCGAGCACGGCATCCGCGCAATTCCCTACCACGGTCAAATGGAGTCGCACATCCGCCAGCGCAACCAGGAGCGCTGGATGTCCGATGAGACCCCCGTGCTGGTGGGCACTCTCGCCTTCGGTCTCGGCATCAATAAGGCCGCCGTTCGGGCCGTCATTCACATGGCGCTGCCGAAATCCATCGAGCAGTATTACCAGGAAGCGGGACGCGCCGGACGCGACGGTCTCACCGCCGATTGCCTGCTTCTCTGGCAGCAGAAGGACGCCGGCCTGCTGGCCTATTTCATCGAAAAGCTGCGTGATCCCGCCGAGCGCGAGCGCGCCTGGGAGCGCTACAACGCGATTCGCCGGTTCGCCGAAAGCGGCCGCTGCCGCCACCGCCAGATCTGCCTCCACTTCGGAGAAACGCCAAAGTGGGAATCCTGCGGGATGTGCGATATCTGCGCGCCGGAGCCGGATTGGCTCGACACCACACCCGCACGCAGGGAAAAGAGGACGCCTGCGCCGGTTGCTGCACGAAAGCCCGAGGTTCCCGTCCCCGAATGCGATCGCGACCTCCTGGAGCTCATGCGCGAATGGCGGCGTGAAATCGCGCGGCGCAACGGCGTGCCCGCATTTATGGTGCTGACGGACGCCTCTCTCCTCGACCTCTGCGCCCGCCGGCCCGCCGGCGCCGAGGATCTGCGCAAAATCACCGGGATCGGCGAGCGGAAAGCCGAGCAGTATGGCCCCGAAATCCTGGCCGCGCTCGAGTCTTACAACGCCGGGCAGCGCTCCACGCCTCGCGTCGAAACCCGGCAGCCCACGCCGGCCGAGGAGACCATCCGCCTGATTCAGGAAGGCCGAACGCTTCAGGAGATTGCGCAGGTCCGCGACCGCCAGCTCTCTACTGTGGTTGGCATGGTGGCGGACCTGGTAGAGCGTCGCCAGTTGGACTTTCAGGATTCCTGGGTGCCCGGCCCGCACCGCGCCGCCATCGAGGAAGCCGCCCGCCGCCTTGGCTTTCAATGGCTGAAGCCTCTGCGTGAAGTGCTGCCGCCCGAAATCACACCGGAGGAAATCCGGTTGGTTGTGGCCCGGATTCGCGCTACCGCGCTGAACGGAGTGTAGGATCTTTTTACAAATATTAACCGCGAGACCGGGAACAAAAGCCGCCGTGCACGCATTGTAATAGTGATGCGTCTTTCCCTCGCTCTGCTGTTCGCCGCAATTTCCTGGGCCCAGGTGGTCCCGAACCAGTACATCGTTCAGCTGTCCACCGATCCCGTGGCAACGCACGTGGCCGGCACGAGTGGACGTTTCAGTCCGCAAACCGCGTCGGCCGCCTCTCACCGCGCCCTCGTGCGAACCGAACAGGCGCAGGTCCGCAGCCGTCTGGAGCAGCAGGGCGCTACCGTGCTCGAGACTGCCGACACGGTGATGAACGCGCTCTTCGTGGAAATAACCGCCGCGAATCCGCAGCCATGGTCCGGCATTGCGAACGTCACACGCGTCTATCCCGTGCAATTCGCGGAACCGTTCCTCGATCGCGCGGTCGTCGTGAATAGAGTGGTGGACGCATGGGCGCAGATCGGTCAGACCAACGCGGGAGCCGGCATCAAAATTGCCGTCATCGACTCCGGTATCGATGTCAATCACGCCGCGTTTCAGAACAGCCCGCTCGTCACGCCTGCCTCGTTTCCGCGCGTAAACGCAAATTCCGACACAGCATTCACCAACAACAAAGTGATCGTGGCGCGAAGCTACGTGAGCTTGCTGCCCACGCGCGATCCCGATACCTCGGCGCGAGATCACTCCGGCCACGGCACGGCGCTCGGGATGGTGTCCGCGGGCGGCACGAATGCGGGCCCCCTGGCCACCATAACCGGCGTTGCCCCCGCCGCCTGGCTCGGCAGTTACAAGATTTTCGGCAGTCCGGGCGTCAATGACAACACCACTACCTCCGCCATCATAAAGGCCATCGATGACGCGGTCGCCGACGGGATGGACGTAATCAACCTCAGCCTCGGCGTTCCCGTCGGGTTGCGGCTCCAGAACGATCCGACTGTCGCAGCTGTCGAAGCGGCGGCAAATGCCGGAGTAATCGTCGTCGTCGCGGTGGGAAATACCGGGTCCGACCCGAATACGATCGCTTCGCCGGCCACGGCGCCCGACGTAATCTCCGTCAGTGCGCAGCAAAACGATAGGGCCTTTACGACCACCGTGCAAGCCTCGGGATTCAGCCCGTTCCTGGCAATTGCCGGCAACGGCCCGGCGCCGGCGAGCCCGATTACGGGCAATCTTGTCGATGCGGCGTCTCTCGATGGAACCGGCCTTGCATGTAACGCGATCCCCGCTAACTCGCTCTCCGGACGCGTAGCGCTCATCCTGCGGGGCACCTGTACCTTCCAACTGAAGCTCACCAATGCGCAGCAGGCAGGTGCTATCGGGGCCGTTATTTATGCCGCGGCTTCGTCGCCAACCCCCATCGCCATGGATACGGCCGGGGCTGCTCTGCCGGCCGAAATGATCTCCAATGCGGATGGCGTAACCCTGAAGCAGGCAATCGCCTCCGGGCAATCAGAATCCGTGACGCTTTCTTACGCTCCGCTGGCCGTTTCGGTTAACGCCAACCAGCTCACCGTTTTCGGTTCCGCCGGTCCGAACGTGGATGGAGCGATCAAGCCGGACCTCATCGCCGTGGGTCAGGACATGTATATGGCGACGCAAAGCTTCGATCCGAACGGCGAAATGTATAGCGCAAACGGTTACATCTCGGCCGATGGCACCAGTTTCTCCGCGCCCATGACGGCCGGGTCGGCCGCATTGGTGAAGAGCGCCCTGCCCGGTTTGACCGCAGCGCAATACCGGTCGCTCATCGTCAACAGCGCATCTTCAACAACTGCCTATGCCACAGTCCAACAATCCGGCGCCGGGTCATTGAACACGGGAGCCGCGCTCCTCGCCACCGCGACAGCTTCGCCGGTCTCGCTCAGCTTCGGCGCCGGCGGCTCTTTCCCGCAGCTGGGCACGACCCTGACGATCACCAATGTTGGCGCGGCTGCCGACACGTTTACGCTTACACAACGGCCCTCCGGTGCGGGACCCGTCCCCGTTCTTTCCGCCACATCGGTGCCACTCGCCCCTGGCGCATCCGCGACCATCTCGCTTGGCTTGCAAGGTTCCAATCTCGCGCCCGGCTCGTACGAGGGTTTCATCGCCATTGCGGGCACCAGTGCGACTGTGGAAACGCGCGTTCCTTACTGGTACGCCGTGTCCTCCGACACGCCCGCGAGAATCACCGTGCTCGATAGCACTCCAACGGGCAATCGTGCTTCCCGCCAGCCACAGGCGATTGCGTTCCGCATCACCGATCCCGTGGGCATTCCGTTTACTAATGTCACACCGGAAGTGACCGCGACGGCCGGAGGCGGCTCCGTTACCCGAGTGTATTCGGATGATGTGGAAAGCCCAGGGCTGTTCCTGGTGGATGTCAGGTTGGGCGCGGCCGCCGGAACGAACACCTTCCACATTCAGGCCGCCTCGCTCTCGGCAGACGTGATTATCGTTGGCCAGTAGAAATCGTAAGCCAGTAGAAAATATCACCGCCGCGCGCGCCATCGCGAACTTATACTGAAAGCAGAAGCCCCGTCGCTTCTGATGATGCAGAGTCTGCTCGAAGAAATTGAGTTCCGAAATCCTGCCCGTGCTCGCGGTGACCTGGCCGCGCTCTCTTCGCTTCCCGTTTCTGTTGCGAATCAAGTCACACGGTTGCTCGAATCGCTGCCCGATCCCGATGAAGCGCTCCACTTTCTCGGGCGGTTCCGGCGTGAATCTCCTCGCGCCTTTGAGGATGCTTCCCAGTCGCCCACCGCCCTCGGTTACTTGCTGAACGTCTTCTCGTACAGTGCATTCCTTTCCGAAGCGGTCATTCTCCATCCCGGCTGGTTGATGGATCTGGTCGAATCCCCGGACATGCACCGCGGTTTGACGGCCGGGGATTACACTCAGCGCCTGGCCGGCTTACGCTCCGCGCGCGACTTCGCCGGCTTTCGCAGGCGCCAGATGCTTCGCATTGTGCTGCGCGACGTGCTGCGGCTGTCAACGCTTTCGGACACAACCGAAGAGCTTTCGGATCTGGCCGATGCGATTGTCGGCGCGGCCTGGGGGCGCATCCGCGGCGACCTCGCTCCACAACTCGGCGAAGATCGGTTTTCCATACTATCGGTCGGCAAGCTGGGTGGTCGTGAACTGAACTACAGTTCGGATATTGACCTGATATTTGTCTACTCCGGCACTCACGGGGAGGTATTCAAACGCGCAGCCGCGGCTCTTACGGAAACGCTCTCAACTTATACTTCCGAGGGCATGTGCTATCGCGTCGATCTCCGCCTCCGTCCGGACGGCCGTTACGGCGAGATCTGCCACTCGCTCGAAGGCGCGAAGCGCTATTATCAGAGCCGCGCGCGCGATTGGGAGCTCCAGATGTTGATCAAGGCCCGCGTGTCCGCGGGCGACGTGGGGCCCGGCCGCGAACTGCTGGAATTTGTCGATCCGCTGATCTATTCCAGTTCGCTCGATTTCCAGGCGACGGAATCCGTTTCGGAAGCCCGCGAACGCATTCATGAGAAGCTGCAGCGATCTCAGCGCGGCGGTCTCGACATCAAACTCGCCCGCGGCGGCATCCGCGACATCGAATTTCTCGTGCAGTGTTTGCAGCGTCTCCATGGCGCGCTTGAGCCTTCGGTTCGTCATGGCGGCACGCGGATGGCTCTCTTCCAGTTGCGCGATAAGGAGCTGCTTTCGGGATCTGAATACGCGCGCCTCGATTCCGCCTACGAATTTCTGCGCCATCTGGAGCACCGGCTCCAGTTCCAGGAAGATCGCCAGACGCATACGCTGCCTTCGGATATGGAAGCGCTGGATGTATTGGCGCGCAAAATGCCGTTCGCCGCCGGCGCGGTGGAAGCTAATGCGGGAACTCTCGAGCGGGATCTGGACGACCATTTGAGCGCCGTCCGGGAGCTGTACGATCGCGTGATCGGCTCGCGCAACCGGCCGCTTGATTCGGAGCCCGTCGCCGCTCGCGCGCGCATAGTCCGGGGCAGCGAGCGGTTGGAGAGCTTCTTCGAAAAGCTCGCCGGGGAACCGCGATGGCTCAACTGTCTGGAGCGCAATTCGGAAGTGAGCGCATGCATCGTCGACCTGTTCGAGCACAGCAACTTCTTCGGCGACCAGTTCGTTCGCCACCCCGAGCTCATCGCTCAAGTGGAGATCGCCTGCGGTGCGCGCCAGGGACGCGAGGGCTTCTCTCCGCCCGACGACGTCGCGGGCTTGCGGCGATTCTTCCGGGAACAGATGGTTCGTATTCAGAGCGACAGCGTTTACCACCGGGCGCCCATCTTTAAAACGCTCAAGCGAACCTCCGATCTCGCCGACTCTGTTATCGCGAGAGCCTATCGCCTCGCGGTCGCGGAAATGTCGCATGAGCCCTTGCCGAACCGGATGTTGGTGATCGGGCTGGGGCGGCTTGGCATGCGCGAGTTCGACGTCGCTTCGGACGCCGACCTTGTCTTTGTCCTGCCGGATAGCCACGCGTCCGAGATGCAATTCTGGACGGCCGTTGCCGAACGCATCATCCAGGCGATCGGC
>JAOAPQ010000739.1 GCA_025462965.1 Bryobacterales bacterium | reverse complement strand
TGTTGATGGCGCGCCCATTCACGTGCTCTCCCATGATGGAGCGGTCGTTCGTCATCAGCATGATTAGCAACATGAGAGGCGGCGTGGAGAAGCCCTGCACAATGCCGGCAACCACGAGGGCTTTCATTGGATTAAAGCCGAGGAAATTCATTCCGGCGCCGAGCAGGGTGAAGACGGCGATCGCCGTGTAGAAGCGCTTCGCTTGCGCGGGCCGTTTATTAAGGCCGTACTTCCATCCGACCGTTTGGCAGAGATCATACGCGGCTCCGCCGGTCATTACAGGAACAGCCAGAAAGCCCACTCCGATCACTCCCAGCGAGAATAGGATTGCGGCCGCATTGCCCGCCAGTGGGCGGAGGGCTTGAGCCGCGTCCGCGGCGCTGGTGATGTCCGTTTTGCCTGCTTTAAACAAGGTCGCGGCCGTGGCGAGGATGATGAAATACATTGCAAGATTCGAGAAGAACATGCCAAACAGCACGTCTCTTCTGGAGTGCCGCAGTTCCTCTTCAGTGGCTCCCCTGCGCTGCGAGAGTAGCTTGCGGCCCATCGCTTTTTCTTCCTCCACCTCCTCGTTCGATTGCCAGGTGTAGAGGTATGCGGAGAGCGTGGTTCCAATCACAGCGACGAGCATTGCCAGATATGCTTTATCGAAGTGAATGGTCGGGATGAGCGTACCTTTGATGACCGGAAGAAGGTCCGGATTGGCAAGAATCGCGGCCGGAATATAGGCGAGGAGCGCCAGCGCGAGAACGCGGAAGATGTTCCGCATGAGGGTGTAGGACCCCCACACCTGGAGCACCAGAATGATGGCTGCCGTAAAGACCACGAGCACGCCGACGGGTATGGGAATCAGCAGGTTGATCGCGGCCGCGATACCGCCGAGGTCGGCGCCCGCCTCGATTGTGTTGCCGATCAGAATCGCAATCAGCGTTGGGAAAAGCAGCCATCGAGGGTAATGCTTCCGGAGCACGGCGAATAACCCCTGACCGGATACTTGCCCGAGCTTTGCGGACAAGTACACGACCGCGAACATCATGGGAAAAGTAAAGGGCGCCGTCCACAGAAAGGCGGGGCCAAAGGATGCTCCGGCACTGGCGTATGTGCCGATAGCCGAAGGGTCATCGTCGGCGGCGCCGGTGATGAGACCGAGACCGAGTGTGCGAATTACTCCTCGATCTGTCGACGCCGGCTGTGTATTGTCCGACGGAGGAGTGGCTGCCGGCGCGACTTGCTTCGACATGAGGTCAATCCAAGCAAAAGCATGGCCAATGTGGGGACGCGCTGCTTCGGTGTTTCGCGAGTGATCGGATATTTAGATCTGAATACTGAGCTTACTCATACCGCAGCACTTCGGCCGGCGAGATGCGCGTGGCGTTTCGAGCCGGATAGATGGTGGCGCAGAAACTTATCAGGATCGCGACGCCCGCTACCCAGAAGCCGTCGAGGACGCGCGGCTCGAACGGGACGAAGCTCAGCGCGTAGACTTGCTCGTCGAGACGTATGAAGTGGTATGTGTCCGCGAAGTAGCAGAACGCGTAGCCGATCGCGAGGCCGATGGCCGTTCCGGTAATGCCGATCAGTACGCCTTGCGTCATGAAAATGCGGCTGATCTGGCCTGGTTTCGCGCCCATGGACATCAGGACGGCGATGTCCCGACGCTTTTCCATGACCATCATGACCAGTACGATCAGGATATTCAGCGCGGCTACCATTTCGATCAGGCCGATCGTAATCACGGTTACGATCTTCTCCATGTTCAGCGCCTTCAATAACTGCTTATTCTGCTCCTGCCAGTTCGTGGAAGCGAAGTGCGAACCGGCGATTTTCTCCGCTTCCTTGCCCACTTGCGGCGCCAGGTAAATATCATCCAAGCGCAACTCAATGGAGTTGATCACGCCGGGCAAGGACAGGATCTTCTCGGCGGCGCCGAGCGAAGTGTATGCCCAGTGGTCATCCAGATCGTAAAATCCGGATTCGAATATCCCGGCAACGTGAAACCGAGAACTGGAGGGACGCGCCCCGAAAGGAGTCAACTGGCCCTGCGGGCTGATGACGGTAACGTTGCTGCCGACCATCATTCCGATATCCTGCGCCAAACGTGTTCCCAGAATGATTTTGGGCAATCCGCTGGTGTCTTCGAGACCGTCGAGAGAGCCTGCTTTCAAGTGCCGCAACGTTTCGCTCACCGCCAGTTCGTTAGCGGGGACGATTCCTTTGATCTCGGCGCCAGTGGATTGCATCGGCCCGCTCAGCAGCACTTGACCGTACAGCACGGGCGCCGCGGCGGTGACGTGAGGGATCTTGCGGAAACGCTCCATCAACGCGGACCAGTTTTCGATTCCCTTCCCTTCTTTGTCGATGATGTTCACGTGCGCCGTCGCGCCCAGCAGGTTGCGCTGAAGCGTATTGCGGAAGCCGTTGTTGATGGCGAGCGAGATGACCAGCGCCATCACACCCGCGGCCACGCCGATAATTGAAATCGCCGTAATGACGGAGATGACGGCTTCCTTGCGGCGCGCGCGCAGATATCTCCGCGCGATGAATGTCGAGAAGTTCAAGCCTTTTGGTCCAGACGCCGCAAACGGTCCGCCAAGCCGATCTCGCCTTCCGGACGCAGCAGCGGAAACAGGATCACATCGCGAATGGAGCGCGAGCCGGTGAGCAGCATTACCAGGCGGTCGATGCCGATGCCTTCCCCGCCCGTGGGCGGCATGGCGTAGCAGAGGGCGCGCAGGAAGTCTTCGTCCATCCGGTGCGCTTCCTCGTCGCCTTTTTCGCGTCTGGAGATCTGAGAGTCGAAGCGCCGCCGCTGCTCTTGCGGGTCGTTCAACTCGGTATAGGCATTGCCAATCTCCATGCCCGCGGCGAATACTTCGAAGCGCTCCACGAAAGCCGGATCGCAGGGTTTATTTTTCGAGAGCGGAGAGACTTCCACGGGGAAATCGTAAATGATAGTCGGCTGGATCAGCCCGCGCTCCACCTTCGCCTCGAATTCCTCCACCAGCGCGGGACCGGCGAGATCGCCATTGCCGCCCTGTTCGCGCACGGCCTCACGCATAGTCAGGCGGCGGATGCTGCCGAAATCGAGCTTGTGCCCTTCATACTCGACCGTGGTACCGCCGGTCACTTCCATAGCGACGCGCGCCAGCAGTTTTTCCGTGAGATCCATCAGGTCGTTGTAATCGGCGTAGGCCTGGTAGAACTCAAGCATCGTGAACTCGGGATTGTGGCGCGTGGAAATTCCCTCGTTGCGGAAGTTGCGATTGATCTCGTAAACGCGCTCGAGCCCGCCGACCACGAGGCGCTTCAGGTACAACTCCGGCGCGATCCTCAGATAGAGATCGAGATCGAGCGTGTTGTGATGAGTGACGAACGGCTTGGCCGCCGCGCCGCCGTAGAGGGGCTGCATCATCGGCGTCTCCACTTCCACGAAGCCGAGAGCATCGAGCGTGGTACGAAGCGATTTGACGATTTTCGCGCGCGTCACGAAGACCTTGTGGACGTCAGGGTTCGCAATCAAATCCAGGTATCGCTGGCGGTAACGGGTCTCCACGTCTTCGAGGCCGTGCCACTTCTCCGGCATGGCGAGCAGAATCTTCGAGAGAAATTCCAGCTTCTCGACGTGCACGCTGAGCTCGCCGGTCTTAGTGCGGAACAGATAGCCTTCCACGCCGACGATATCGCCCAAATCGAGCGACGCGAACAGCTGGTAATCAGTTTCAGGTAGCGCGTCTTTCTTTACGTACACCTGCAGGCGCTCTCCGGATTGCATGATATGGGCGAACCCCGCCTTGCCCATGCGGCGGATGGTCATCACGCGCCCTGCGATCTTAACGCGCGTCTGCGGGCTGAGCTCTTCAGCCGTCTTCGTTCCGTATTCTTGCAGGATGTTTGGAATGGTGTGGGTGAAACCAAAACGGCGTCCATAAGGCAGCAAACCCTGCGCCTCCATCTCCCGGACGCGCCCCAGGCGCTGCTCAAACAGCTCATCTTCCAGCGACAATGAAATCTCCCATAAGTACGTTATGATGGCTCAGCGTTTTGCTTTTGACCCGATCTCTCTCCATCATTATCCCTGCTTACAACGAAGAGGTCCGGCTTCCGGACACGTTGCTGAAGATTACCAATTATCTGGCGCAGGGCAATTGGCTCTTCACGGAGATTGTGGTGGTGGACGACGGATCACGCGATCGCACCGCAGAAGTGGCCGAAAGCTACGCCCGGGACGGCTGCCCGGTGCGCGTCCTGCGCAACCCAGGCAACCGCGGCAAGGGTTATTCGGTGAGGCACGGCATGCTGGAAGCCAAGGGGGAGTGGCTGCTGCTGACGGATGCGGACCTTTCCACCCCCATCGAGGAACTCGATAAGCTGTGGCGAGCGCTTGAGAATGAACCGGCGGAGATTGCGATCGGCTCGCGCGCTATCGATCGCTCGCTCATCGGAGTGCATCAGCCGGCTTTCCGGGAGAAAGCAGGTCAACTGTTCAACTGGACGATGCGGCGTCTGTTGCGGTTGAACATCCGAGACACGCAGTGCGGATTCAAGCTGTTCCGCGCCGACGCGGCGCGCGAAGTGTTCACGCGGCAGAAGCTGGACCGCTTCGGCTTCGACGCGGAGGTGCTGTTCATCGCACGCAAGCTGGGCGGCTCGATCCTGGAGATTCCGGTGCGTTGGAACAATGTGGAAGGCAGCAAAGTTTCGCTGCTGAGCGGGGCGACATCGTTCCTCGATCTGTTGCGCGTGCGACTTAACGATTTGCGCGGCATCTATCATACTGACGAGCCTTAATGAACATACCTGGGATTCACCACGTGACCGCGCTTGCCGGAGATCCGCAGCGCAATTTAGATTTTTATACGGGCGTTCTGGGGCTGCACCTTGTGAAGCTCACGGTAAATTTCGACGACCCGGGCACCTATCATCTGTACTACGCGGACGCCGCCGGTACACCGGGCACGATCCTGACCTTTTTTCCGTGGCCGGGAGCTCCGAAAGGACGGCAAGGGACGGGCCAAACCACGAGCGTCGCGTTCCGCGTGCCGGTCGATTCAATGGCTTACTGGGCGGAGCGTCTGCAGGCCGAGTCAATGGACGGAAGGATCGCGTTTGAGGATCCGGATGGTTTGCCGCTCGAGCTGGTCGCCGGGGGAGAAGGCGAAGGAACGGCCATCAGCGGGTTCCACGGTGTAACGCTATCGGAGAGCGGCTACGAATCGACGGCCCAGCTGCTCACCAATACTTTTGGCTACCGGCTGGTCGGGCGGGAGGGCAATCGCTTTCGCTATGCGGCAGCGGATGGAGGCGCCGCGAGCCATATCGATGTCCTGTGCCAGCCCGATGCCCGCAGCGGCGCGATGGGTGTGGGAACGGTGCACCACGTGGCTTTTCGAGCCGAGACGGACGACATACAGCGGGAGTGGCAGGCCAAGCTCACGCGCGAGCGTCACAACGTGACACCGATTCTGGATCGCCAATATTTCCATTCGATTTACTTTCGAGAGCCGGGCGGGGTGCTATTTGAAATTGCAACCGATCCGCCCGGTTTCGCGACGGACGAAAAGCCGGACCGGCTGGGCACACATCTGAAGCTGCCGCCGTGGCTGGAAAAAGATCGCACGGAGATCGAGCGGATTCTTCCGCCGTTGAGGCTGCCGCGATGAGCGAATTCATCCATCAGTACGTGCCGGCGAACGGGTCACCCCTCACGCTGCTGTTGCTGCATGGGACGGGCGGAGACGAAAACGACCTGGTGCCGATCGGGCGCACGTTAGCACCGGGCGCCGCGCTCATCAGCCCGCGCGGAAAGGTGTCGGAGGGCGGCGCGGCGCGTTTCTTCCGGCGCCTTTCGGCAGGCGTTTTCGATGAACAGGACATCCGGCTGCGCGCGAGCGAACTGGCGGAGTTCGTAAAGGGCTTCGGTCTGGGGAATGTGTTTGCATTGGGGTATTCGAATGGCGCGAACATAGCGGCGGCTTTAATGCTGTTGCATCCCGAGGTTCTGGCGGGCGGGATTCTGCTGCGTCCTATGGTGCCGCTAACGCCGGAGGCGCTGCCGGACCTTGGGGGCAAGCCGGTGATGATCCTTGCGGGCGAGCACGACGAGATGACGCGCCCGGAGATCACAAAGAATCTCGCGAGTCTGCTGACGCGCGCGGGGGCGAAAGTGGAAGTGCGGTGGATGGACGCGGGCCACGATCTGGGCCCTGGTGATTTCCAGGGGATAAAGGAGTTTGTGGGAGCGCGCTAATCGGCCCTACGCTTGCTATCGCTTAGGCGTGAACGCAACCGGTGAGGCGATTTTAATGCACCCGCATCCTTGCGGGCATATCGTGTATCCGTACACAAACGAATCCCAGTTTGCCGAGGCGGTGTGCCTCTTCGTAAGCGCCGGGCTTCGAAAGGGAGAGTCGGCACTCCTGCTTATGGAGCAATCTCATTGCGAGCCGATTTGGCAGCAGCTTCGAGAAAACGGATTCGATTTAGGGGAACTGGAGTCCACGGGGCGACTTACCTGCGTCACCGCAGAGACTCTATTGGCTACCTGTATGTTCGATGGAATCATCGACGAACACGTGTTTAAGACCACGGTTGGGAGGCTGATTGAGAAAGCGAAGGCCGCCAGCTTCACCGGTCAGGTTCGTGTGTTTGGAGAGATAGTGAATTTGCTCTGGATG
>JAOAPQ010000710.1 GCA_025462965.1 Bryobacterales bacterium | reverse complement strand
GCCCACTCGAAAGAGTGGGCTTTTTTTGTTTTAGAGGAAGGATAAAAATGATCATCTCCATGAAACCCCACGCCACCCAGGCTGAAATCGACCACGTCTGCGAGCGCATTCGGGAATACGGGTATCGCGTTCACTCCATCGCGGGCGAGGAGCGCTGCGTCATCGGCGTCGTGGGCGTCGGCGATGTCACGGCCTGCCTCGAATCGCTCGAAGCCACACCCGGCGTCGAGCGTGCCATGCGCATTTCCGCCCCCTACAAGTTCGTCAGCAAGGAGTTCAGGAAGGAACGCACCGAAATGACAATCAACGGAGTGGAACTTGGCGGCGATGACTTCGTGGTCATGGCCGGCCCGTGCTCGGTGGAATCGGAGCGCCAGATCATGCAGACCGCCGAAGCGGTGGCCGCTGCCGGTGCGAAGATCCTGCGCGGCGGCGCGTTCAAGCCGCGCACGTCCCCCTACGACTTCCAGGGCATGGAAGAGGAAGGCCTGAAACTGCTGGCCAAGGCTCGCGAAGCCACCGGCCTTGCGATCATCACCGAGGTGATGAGCGATCGCGACGTGGATCTGGTCGCGGAGTACGCGGACATCATGCAGGTGGGCGCGCGCAACATGCAGAACTTCTCGCTGCTCAAGACGCTCGGCAAGTGCGGCCGGCCGGTTATGCTCAAGCGCGGCATGAGCTCCACCATCAAGGAACTGCTGATGTCGGCCGAATACGTCACCGCGCACGGCAACCCCAATGTGCTGCTCTGCGAACGCGGCATCCGCACCTTCGAGACGGCTACGCGCAATACCTGCGATATCGCCGCGGTTCCGGTGCTGAACGAACTTACGCACCTTCCCGTGATTCTCGACCCGAGCCACGCCACGGGCAAGCGCAGCCTGGTGCCCGCGCTCTGCCGCGCCGGCGTCGCGATAGGCGCGGATGGCCTCATCGTGGAAGTGCACCCGCAGCCGGAAAAGGCGGTCAGCGATGGCGCGCAATCCCTCACGCTCGAACAGTTCGCGGCCATGATGCGCGAGCTCAAGCCCTACATCGCGCTGTGGAAGGACGCGCGCGTGGCTGAGATGGCCATAGCCGTGTAATAGTGAGGGGGTGCGCCGCACCCTCACGCTCGCGATCCTTTGCAGCCTGCTCGCATGTCGTAAGCCGGAGACGACGGCCAGCCTGTTGCGCCGGCTTCCCACGCAGGACGCCACGGTGCTCAGCGTGGATGTTCAGACGCTCCGGCACGGCGGATTACTCAAGCTGCTCGCAGCTAACAAGACGGCCGAGGAGCCGGAGTACCAGACCTTTATCCAAAACTCGGGCTTCGACTACCAGCGCGATCTGGATGCGGTCGAGATCGCGTTCGCGCCTTCGGGCACCTTTCTGCTGGTGCGCGGACGGTTCGATTGGAAGAAGCTTGAAGCTTACGCCACAGCGAACGGGGGCGGCTGCTATAACAAGCTCTGCCGAATGCAAGGGAGCACGCCCGAGCGCCGCATTTCGTTTCTGCCGCTCGATCAGACCTTGATGGCGCTGGCCATCAGTACCGACGATCTTGCGGCATCGCGACTCACCAAGCCGGGCCCGCAGCGCGAGATCGACATCCCTACGCAGCCGGTCTGGCTCTCGATTCCCGGCGCATCTCTCCAACGCCCCGGCTCGATGCCGCAAGCGACCAAGGCATTCGCCGGGGCGCTGGTCGGGGCCGACCGGGTGATGCTGACGCTCGGGCCGCATGGCGATATGTACCAGGCGGGTCTGGAGGCGGTCTGCAAGTCCCCGGACGACGCGAAGGCGCTGGCGGAACAGCTCACGAAGCTGACCGGCTTACTGCGCGAAGTGGTGAAGACCAAGGCCGCTGACGACCTCCCCGCCCTTCTGGCCGCGGGTTCATTCACGCGGAAGGACCAGAAGGTCTTCGGCTACTGGCCGATTCGCAAGACCCTATTCGAAAATCTGGCGGGAATGTAACGGCCGATGATCGTGGTCTGCGGCAACATGGTGCAGGACGTTCTCGTGCGGGCGGTGAACGAACCTCTTGCGTGGGGCGCGAGCACCATAGTGGAAGCGATCGCCCAGCACATGGGCGGCAACGGGTCGAACACCAGCTACACGATCGGGAAACTCGGTGCTCCCGTGGCGCTGATGAGCCTCGCGGGGCGGGACGCGGCAGCCGAAAGTGTGATCGCGCGATTGCAGGGCGCGAACGTCGATACGACGATGGTGAAGCGCGTTGCGGCGCCGACTTCCGCCGCCGCGTCCCTGGTGGGAAGCGATGGAAGGCGCGCTCTGCTGTATCAGCTCGGCGCGAGCGCGGAAGCATTCGATAAGCCGCTTCGTCTTCCGGGGAGCGCGACGCACTTTCATCTGGCGGCGGTCTATCGCATGCGCGATCTGCGGACCGCCGCTCCGGAGTTCATGCGGGCGGCCAAGGAGGCCGGACTCACAACCTCGGCCGATACGCAATGGGACCACGAGCGCGAATGGTTTCCCGTGCTCGCGCCGTCGCTGCCTTACACGGACCTGTTGTTCGTCAACGAGGACGAAGGCCGCGAGTTGACCGGCCTCACCGAGCCCTCGGCCATTGCGCTTGCGCTACGAGATGCGGGCGCACAAGAGGTCGTCGTGAAACTGGGCGCCAAGGGATGCTTCGCATCCACGAGCGAAGGCGATTTCTACTCGCCCGCGCGCTGCGTGGAGGTGGTGGATACGACGGGCGCGGGCGACTGCTTTGTCGGCGGATATCTCGCCGGGTTATTCCATGGCAAGCCGCACCGAGAGGCGGCGAAGCTGGCGAACTATGTCGGTTCGCTTTCCGTTGGCCGTCTCGGCGCTACAGAAGGGCTTGCGGACATCGGGCGCATCGATATAGATCAGTCGATATAGATCAGTCGATCTCGTTGTAACCGACCAGCGTTAGAAACTCGACGAAATCCGGGCTTGTCGCCATGTCTCCGAACAGCTTCGACGCAAGTTCGAACTTGCCGGTGCCACGCTTCGGACCGGCGATCTCGCCGATCATCTGCTTTACGAGATCCGCAGTGACGGTACGGCCGTCATTGAGCTTCGCGCCGTAGCGCGCCCATTGCCACACCTGGGCGCGGGAGATCTCGGCGGTTGCCGCGTCTTCCATCAGGTTGTAGATCGGCACCGCGCCGGATCCGCGCAGCCACGCTTCGATGTACTGAATGCCGACGTCGATGTTCAGGCGCAGGCCGGCCTCGGTGATCTCGCCATCCGGAACGGCGAGCAGGTCTTCGGCCTTGACGTGAACGTCTTCGCGCTTGCGCTCGAGCTGGTTCGGCCCGGGCATGTGCTCGTCGAAGACTTCTTTCGCAACCGTGACCAGCGCGGGATGAGCGACCCACGTACCGTCATGGCCGGCGCGCACTTCGCGCAGCTTGTCCTGACGAACTTTATCGAGGGCGCGGGTGTTGGCTTCGGGATCGTTCTTGATCGGAATCTGCGCAGCCATTCCGCCCATGGCGTGGATGCCGCGCTTGTGGCAGGTCTGGATCAGCAGTTCCACGTAGGATTTGAGGAAGTGGCGCTCCATGGTGACGAGGGCCCGATCCGGCAGCGTATATCCGGGACGGTTTCGCAGCTTCTTGATGAAGCTGAAGATGTAGTCCCAGCGGCCGCAGTTCAAGCCGGCGGAGTGCTCGCGGAGTTCGTACAGGATCTCATCCATCTCGAAGGAACCGAGAATGGTTTCGATGAGAACGGTAGCGCGGATGGAGCCGCGCGGCACGCCAAGCGTCTCCTGCGCGAACAGGAACACGTCATTCCAAAGACGCGCTTCGAGGTGGCTTTCGAGCTTCGGCAGATAGAAGTACGGCCCGGAGCCGTTGGCGAGCAGCGTCTTCGCGTTATGGAAGAAGTAGAGGCCGAAATCGAACAGCGAGCCCGAAATCGGTTTACCGTCAACCTGGAAATGCTTCTCGACCAGATGCCAGCCGCGCGGGCGGACCATCAACGTCGCGACCTTGTCGCCGAGCTGATAACTCTTACCTTCGGGGCCGGTGAAGGTGATCTTGCGATTGATCGCATCACGCAGATTGAGCTGGCCTTCCAGGTTGTTCGACCAAGTCGGCGAATTGGCGTCCTCGAAATCCGCCATGAACACGCTCGCGCCGGAGTTAAGGGCGTTGATGATCATCTTCCGGTCGACGGGTCCCGTGATCTCGGTGCGGCGATCGCGCAGGTCGGCCGGGATGGGCGCGACGGTCCATTCGCTCTCGCGAACGGAAGCGGTTTCCGGTAGGAAATGCGGTAGATTGCCGGCGTCGATTTCGCTCTGGCGTTCGACCCGGCGAGCGAGGATCTTCTGGCGCGTGGGCTCGAACTTTCGCGAGAGCGCCGTAATGAACTCGATAGCTTCGGGGGTGAGGATCTGTTCCTGTGCCGATGAACTCATTAGTTCATCCCGCACATTCCCGGGGTGCGGCACATGCCGCCCGGGCAGGATGGCGCTTCGGCCGTCTGGCTCATCCCGTTCGCGCGAGCGGAAAAGGTCGAGTATTCCTGGCTCAGGTGACGCTCACCGCAGGAAGGACAGCTGAGCTGTTCCTGATCGGCGGCGGCGCGCACCAGCTTTTCGAAGCGCGTTTCGCACTTCTCGCATTTGTATTCGTAGATTGGCATTGTTTTACTCCACCAGTAAACTTCCGATTTTATCAATGACGGTGCGGATGTCGAGCGATGTGCCGAGATAGTTGTTCACCATGATGGAAAACACCACCTTGCGCCCGCTGCGGCGGGTCGCGTAGCCGGAGAGGGCGCTGGTATGGCTCAGTGTTCCGGTTTTGCCGGACAGGCGGCCCTTCGCGCGCGTTTTCAGGAAGCGCTCGCGCAACGACCCGTCAACACCTGCGACGGGCAGCAGACCGGTCCATATCTCTTGTTGGGGCGATTTCGCCATGTAAGCGAGCAACTGCGCGATGGCGTGCGGAGTCACGACATTCGATCGCGATAGCCCGGAACCGTCGCGCAGGCTGAGCTCTTTTGGATCGATTTTCGCTTCATCGAGGAATTTCTGCAGTTCGTCGAGCCCGAGCTTGCGGCTTCCCTGCCCTACGATGCGCAGCAGCATCTCGGCATGGAGATTCTGGCTGACCTTATTGGTAATCCGCAGGTCCTCCTTTATCGGCGGAGATTCGCGCTCGGCCAGAACGGTGGCAGCGACAGGGGGCGGGGCCGTGCTTCCCGGGAAAGCATGCTTTGCAACCGCCTGACCGGCGACGGTGATTCCTTTCTGCTTCAGCGCTTCGATGAGAGTGAGAGCGGCGTAGCGGGCGGGATCCTGGACGGACAATGACTCGGTGAGGCCCGGGTCGCCGGGGGGAATCACTCCCCAGATGCGCAGGATGTCCGAACCGGGTTCGCGTTCCACGTGGATGGAGCGCGGCAGAGTGCTCGTGGTCTGGAGCCCGTTTTCGACTGTGAAGGGCGCGAGCGGAGGATCGAAGCCGATGAGGGCGAGGGCCCCTTCGGAGGCGCCCGGCAGGATGTTCAGCGAGATCGCGTCATCATTCACTTCGAGCGCGCTAACGGCTGCGCCGTCCATCCCCACGGGGTCGTCGATTCCCCAACCGGGACCGAAGGGCTCCCAGACAAACGCGGTATCGTCGCCGACCACGTTGCCGTCCACCGCACGGACGCCGCGGTCGTAGAGCTTCGCGGCCAGATCCTGCATGGCGGCCAGCGGATCGCCTTTCGGGGCATCGACGTCGTAAGGTATCACTCGCCCAGAGAGATTCGCGTCCCCGTTGCCGACGAGTGTGAGATCGCCAGCGATGTGTCCGGCCGGATCGGGTGGAGCGGCTGCGGTTACGAGCGTCTTCAACTTGAGGTCGGGACCCAGGCGGGTAAGGGCGAGCGCCGTGGTAAACAGTTTCGTGTTCGAGGCAGGGACGAAGAAATGGTCGGCGTTGAGGCTGAAGAGGATGGTTCCACGTTCGAGGTCGAGGACCTGAATGCCCCAGAATGCGGTGCGCGCGATGGGCGATTTCTGGATCGTGGCGCGGATGCGGGCGCTCAATGGAGGCGCGGTCCAGGCGGGAACCGAGAGGAGGAGAGCCAGCGCGAGGAGTTTCTTCATCGTC
>JAOAPQ010000344.1 GCA_025462965.1 Bryobacterales bacterium | reverse complement strand
GGCAGTGCGCTCCGGCGATTCGGTTCTCTGGCGCCCTTCGAATACGGGCACCACGCCGCAAAATTTACAACGGTACGGACATCCGAGGCTGGCGTGATGGACCACTGTGCGGCGGCCCAAAAATGTCGGCAGGATATATCGTTCGACGTTGCGAAGCCTATGATATGGCGCCCATGGGAAATCATCCGGCGAGCGCAGCGGACGATCCGCATTGTGTACGTGAAGTCCGAAATCATCTGTGAACGAGAGTCCGCGAATGCCCGCGAACTTGCGGCTTCCGCGGAGCGCGACGATGAGTTCGAGGAATGTTTCTTCGCCCTGGCCGCGAACCGCGAAATCGACATAAGCGGCGTTGAGCGCGGCATCGGCGTAGAGCGACGGAAAGTAGCCGCCCCAGACAATCGGCACGCGCGGATACTTCTTGCGGAACTCCCGGCAGAGCGGAATCGCGGCAGCCATCTGCGGTCCAGGCATCACAGAAACGGCCAACAGTTCCGCGCCGCTTTCGCTCATGATGCGGTCGAGCGCGCGGCCGGGCTCCGGATCGAGATTGCCGTCCACGATGACGTAATCTTCCTTACCCTCGAGAACCGCGGCCATGGAGAGGATGGCCAACGGGAAACGGCGGTTTTTCGGCTTCGTAGCGCGGGGGTGCAGCAGAATGATCATGGTTTCACGAACGCTCCCACGAGAATCCAAAACCGCGATGGCGGGCGGCGGCCCTGCATCCGCGCTTTCCACGGACGCAAAAACCAGCTCCACCCATACCAGACGCGGTGGATGTGCCACTCGATTTCTAAATCTTCCGCCAGACGTGCGAGTTCCGGCTCATCCAGGTATTCAAGGCTGGGGAGCGCATCGGAGGGGAAGCCGTACTGCTGCTGAAACTGACGACGGCGCTCCGTGCGCATGCTTTCACCGTGTTCGGGTTGACGGTAGATCGGCGAATCGATGATGACGAAACAACCCTCTGGCCGCAGGCATCGGCGCACCTCGGTCAATGTGCGGCGGTAGTCGGAGGAATAGTGGATCGATGCGTTGAAAATCGCGAGATCGAAGCTGCGGGACGGGAACGGTAGCTCATCGAACTGTGCCTCCAGAACAGGGAAGCTGCGCGGATACTTACGCGCCGCGAGCAGTCCGTCGCGTGAATCGGCGAAGATATCGAGCGCGACGGGATGGTGCTTGCGAATGGCAAGCCGATACGACATCCAGCAGTTGCCGGCTCCTAGATCCAGAATTTCGAGTGGCCGCATATGCTGCCGCTCCAGCGGCGCAAGGATTGCGCGTTCGAAATAACGAAAGCTCCTGGCGCGAATGGACCACTGCCACGCGTTGTTTCCGCTCAGG
Source organism: Bryobacterales bacterium (assembly GCA_025462965.1). GTDB lineage: Bacteria > Acidobacteriota > Terriglobia > Bryobacterales > Bryobacteraceae > JALYXI01. The sequence goes on along the minus strand of JAOAPQ010000344.1, from coordinate 7,815 downwards.
TCTTGGTACGGAAGCGCGCGGTAATACGCGGGATCTTCCGAGCCGCGGCCCTCCGCGTGACGGATAGTGCGATAGTCCTCCAGAAATCTGCGTCTTTCCGTGAGCTCCATATTTATTTCCGTGCAAACACGAAGAGCCGGTGATCGGCCAACGCGCGCAAACCACGGCGATGGGCGAGGTGACGATCGAGCATGGCCAACAAGCGAACGGCGGAACGCGGCAGCCGGGGGGCATAGGAAGGGGGCACCGCCAGCCCGATGCCGCACCAACTCATCAGCTCGAAATCCGGAGCGAAGCCTCGCTGCAGAACGCGCGCGCGAGGGTACGCGATTCTCAGCCCTAGCGATGCGGAACGGGACTCGCCGCTCCACCGCCGGAACGCCTTTCCTGGGCGCGCGTGGAGCAGGTACCAGATGGTTTCCCAGGCGCAAACGCGGCCGAGGAGGCAGATCACCAGATGACCGCCCGGAGGGATGAGGCGCGCGAACGAAGCGCGCAACGCCGGCAGATCCGCAACGCAGTTCAGCGCGCCAAAGTTAGAGAAGATGCCGTCGAAGGGACCCTCCAATGCGTCCAGGTTCTCGGCCGACAGCACCGAGGCGTCGATCCCTCGCTTACGCGCTATGCCCACCATCTCGACGGAGCTGTCAATGGCCTCCACGCCAATGCCGGCGCGGATAAAGTGCAGCGCGTCCCGGCCGGTACCGCAGCCCACATCGAGAATCCTGTCGCCTGCCTGGAACAGCGTGTCCGCGCAGCTCCACACGGCCCGGCGCTGCCCGCGGCCCGCCGCGGAATACGTCCACAGCTGGTCATAGCGGGACGCCAGAGTATCGAACCCGACAGCGTTCATGCCTCCACTTCCTCACGCGTCCGCTCCAGCGATTCCCGCGCGTTACGAATCTTCTCCGCATCGGGCTCACCTGACATCTCGCTCTTCAGCAACTCGTCGGCATGCTGATAGAAACGGCGCGAGTGGCGCCCGCGAATCGAGAAGTCACGGTCCGTGCTCTCTCTCCACGGGCGCACATTCACGAGCTTCGGCGCGACGCGGTCGAAATACGGCGTCCCTTTGATCGGATAGGAAACAGTCGTGAAAAAGACGTCGGGCCTGCACATTTTGACGTGCTCGACGGTGGCTTCAATGTCGCTGATTTCTTCACCTTCGTAACCCCACATCAAGAACATGCCGGTCTGAATGCCGTTCTGTTTGCACAGCGCCACCGCCTTGCGAACCTGCTCCACTGTGACGCCGCGCTGCATGGCGTCCAGAATGCGTTGCGAGCCGCTCTCGGAGCCGATCCAGACGCGGAAGCAGCCCAGGCGCGCGAGCGTTTCCGCCATGCGCGCATCAAGACGGTCCGCGCGCGTTATGCATTCGAACGGAATGCGTAAGCCGCGGGCACGCATCCGGGATTCGTACTCCGTAATCCAACCGTGATGGATCGTGAATACATCGTCGGCGAACCAGAGCATATCCGGCTGGTAACGTTCGAGTATCCACGCGACCTCGCTCACGACCGACCCTGGGGAACGCCGCCGGTGAGATTGACCATAGACCGAGTGGCTGCACCAGTTACAGTGATAAGGGCACCCGCGCGCAGTGATGAGTGAGACGGAACCCGAGCCGTGGCGGTCGCGCCAGGCCTTCAAATATCGCGGGATATCGACGCGCTCGCGATCGGGCCAGGGTTGCGCATCCAGATTCGAAATCTGTTGCGGAGACCCGGTACGCACGAGGGCTCCGTTCACAGTGCGAAACACAATGCCCGGAATATCGGGCCACGACGATGGATCGAGACGCGCAGCCATCAAGCGCTCCATCGCCAGTTCGCCTTCACCGGCGACAATCAGATCCGCGCCGGCCGCCAAATATTCCTCGGCGTAGTTCGTGGGTTCCGGGCCGCCGAGGATCGTCTTCCATCCGTCGGCGCGAGCGCGCGCCGCGAGATCCAGCACGTTGCCCCGCGTCATCAGGTTGCCGTAAATGCCTAAGACGCCCGCCGGTCCGGAATCGAGAATGGAAAAGAGCTCAGCGCGCGACCCGAATGTGGAGTCATAGATCTCCACCTCGAAGCCTTTGCCGCGCAGATGCGCAGAAAGCGAAAGAATTCCGAGCGGCGCGTACGGCTTCATGATTCGCGCTTCCTTGGGATCATCGGCCAGGAAGTATCCGTGCGTGAGAAGGAGTTTCATGAAAGCGAGCCCACCGCGCAGCCGGAAGCCGCCTCGAGCTCCCGCACGCGTTCCCATGCTTTGCCCGGTTCCCCGCCGCCGCGCACTTCCAAATGCAAGGCGTCCGAAAGCGCGCGATAGAACTCGCTTGAATAAGCCCCCTGAAACATCATGGAAAGATCGCCGCTGTCGGCCCAGTTCGCTTTTACGCCGAGCTGATCCGCCACCATCTGGTAAAACTTGGTCCCGGGCAGCGGGTAGGAGATTGAGATCCCGATATCGCTCGGCGCCGTATCGCGAACCATGCGCACGGTTTTCTCGATTTCCACCCACGTCTCCCCCGGGTACCCGAATTGCAGAAACAAGCACGCGCGGATCCCATGGCGGCGCAGGTTGTCGCAAGCCTGGTGGATTTGTTCCACGCGAATCCCCTTCGTCATGGCATCCAGGATCCGCTGCGAACCGGATTCCGCGCCCATCCAGACTTCGACGCACCCGGCGCGGCGCAAGGCCGCCACAGTTTCGCGTGTCATCAAATCGCAGCGCGATTGCATTTTGAACGGCACCGCGGCGTCCAACCTTGCCACCGCATCTGCGAAGTTGTATGTCCACTTCGGCGAGAGCGCGAAGATGTCGTCCGCAAACCAGATCCGGTCCGGCCGGAATGCCGTTTTCAGCCGCAGCAATTCCAGAGCGACGGATTGCGGCGATCGCGCGTGATAGTTTTGCCCATACACAGGCTTCGCGCACCAGTTGCAGTGGTAAGGGCAGCCGCGGCTCGAAACCATGTTCAACGAAAAAAACCCGTGGGCGCGAATCCACGCGGTTCGGTACCGCTCGATATCCACCAGATCCCACGCCGGCAGCGGGATGCCATCCAGATTCGCGTTCACCGGCCGTGGCGCTGTGTAGCGTGGGAGTGCGGATTCCCGATAGGCGAGCCCGCGGATCTCCTTCGCCGTGCAGCCGAGCGCCAGCTCCGCCAGCGTCTCCTCCACTTCGCCGATCAGCACGTAATCGAAGCCGCCCGCCAGATACGTGCGAACATTGTCCGAAGCGTCGGAGCTATGCACGGCCGTCGCGATGCCGCGCTCCCGTGCCGTTGAGCCCATCCACAAAGCCAACTCGCGATTGCGCAGCAGACACATCTTCGACAAAAAGTTGAAATCGTCCTCACAAACCACGACCAGCCGCGGCCGATGAAGATCGAGCGCGGCGGCGAATCCTTCTTCCGGGCGGTTGAACGTGGAATCGAAAAACGCCACATCAATGCCGCGCTCACGCAAAACGGCTGCCGCCAGCAGCGTCTGCAGAGGCGGGTACGGCTCCATCTTCCTGACCTGTTTGCTGTCGAAGTAAAGATGGTTGCTATGCGTGAGGAGAACATCTGCCATGGCGGTTCATCTTGTCCTGACAAGGTTATGGCTCAGCGCCTGCCCCGTGAGGAGCGAGCGGCGCACCGTCAGCCACCGTTGAGCCACGCAGAGGGCGAGCTCGACAGGCCACTTGAACGCATAGTTCCGCAACCGCCAAAGCAAAGGCTTGCGCGTAAGGCGCAGCAGGAATTGGTACGCGCGCGACCTCGATTTGCGTCTGGTCTTGTTGATCTGGCTATCGAGCAGGAAGTACGAGATGCCGCGCTGCAGCGTCTCGAACGGCTCGCCCTGGAGCCAGGGAAGACTTGTGCCCCCCAGATCCACATCGGCCCACTCCGCCAGCGACTCCGGCTCACTCATGCCCAATTCGCGAAGCCGCGGCCAGATCGGAATGCCCGGATACGGCGTGAACACATTCGGCGAGAAACTCACGTTGTCGAAGCGCTCCGCGATATCAGCCATCACACTCAACGTCTCCTTGCGATGATCTTTCTCCTCGCCAGGAAAACCGAAAATCAGGTTGTAAGTCACGCGAATTCCGGCGTTCGCGCATTTTCGCGCGGCCTCATACATATCCGGGATATGTTCATGGGCCTTGTTCATGAGACGGAGCACTTCGGGCGAGCCGGATTCCACACCAAAGCCGATGTGGCTCACGCCGCTTCGAGCCAGAAGCTTCACGTCGTCATCCGCCATGCGGCATAGCAGGTCTGTGGAAGCCTGGAACGTCCAGCGAAAGCCAACGCCCGACGCGGCTATGCCCTCTGCAATCGCAAGCGCGCGCCGCACGTCGACCAGGAAGTTGGAATCGAGCAGAGCGATCTCCGAGAGCGCGTATTTCCGCACCAGTTCCACGAGTTCTGCGACAACCTGCGCTGTATCATACGGGTTGAAGCGGCGGTTGTAGAACACCATATCCGTGCAGTAATTGCAGGCATACGGGCAGCCGGTACTGGTGGCGTAGGGCAGTTTGCGAATGCCGCCTGCGCGTTCGTAGGCGTCGAAGTCCACCAGGTCGTAAGCGGGGGCGGGCAGCGAGGAAAGAGATGCGGCCGGGCGGTCGGGATTGATGACGATCTGTCCATCGCGTTTGAACCAGCAGCCGGCGACCAAATCGAGGCTCCGTCCTGCTTCCAGCCGCTGCAGAATTTCGATCAAGGTCTTCTCTCCCTGATGGCGAACGACGATATCCACGTAACCTTCGCGCAAGGTTTGGCGGCTCAGCAGTGTGGGGTGCCAGCCGCCGAAGACAATCGGGAGCTCCGGGCGCAGCCTGCGGACCATACGGCTGATCTCAACCGAATCGATGATCATGGGACCGGTAAGCAGAGAGACGCCGAAGCAAAGACAATCCTCGATCTCGCGCGCCACAGTGTCGCGGAAATCGCGATCGAGCGCGCCATCCACGATGCACGCCTGGTACCCGGCTTCCCGCAGAGATCCAGCCAGGCTGAGCAGCCCGAGCGGCGGGCCCAGGATCTGCCCGGCGTATGGCGGAAGGAAGAGTACCACCTTGCGGCTGCGCGTGGCTAGCACGACACTACCTCGGCCTCGAGCTGGCTCGCGTCCACCTTGGATTTAGGCGGCGGCAGGATACGGTTGGCGGCGTTCTTCAGCCAGAGTTCCACCGGGAACGAATAGAAGTTGTGGTCCAGCCGCGCCCGGGCCGGATAACTGATCAGGTCGTGTACCAACCTATTCACCGGATGCTTTTTCGAAACGCCGATGGGCTTGCGGTTGAATGCTATGCGAAGGTATTCGCGCATAGTCTGTACCTCGCGATGCCTTTTGCCCTTAAGCCATGGGAGCACGGTGTAGCGCGGGAAGAAATCCACCCAGCCTTCCAGCGTTGTGGGAACATCAATCCCCAATTCGAACGCGCGCTCCATGATCGGCGCGCCCGGATACGGAGTGAAAATGTTGGTCCAGAACTCCGCGCCGGGATACTTGCGGCAAATATCCATGATGAGCCGGATGGATTCGCGCCGCTCCGGTTCGCCCTCGCCGGGAAATCCGAAAATCATGTTGAAAGAGGGGCGAATGCCCGCCTTCGTGAGCTTATCGGCTGCCGCGTAGATCGTGTCGAGCTTTTGGAAATCCTTATTCATCAACCGCATCACTTTCGGCGAGCCGCTATCGGCGCCCTGCGCCACTTGCGTAAGGCCCGCTCGTCGCAGCAGCTTCAACTCGTCGACGGTGAGGCGATTGACCAGATTGGTGGACGCCTGAATGCTCCACTCGAACTTACTGTTGCGGCGCACGAGGCCTTCGGCGATTCTGACCGCGCGGTCGCGATCCACCAGGAAATTATCGTCCACCACCCACAGCAACTGGAGGTTGTAACGGGTCGCCAGATCGCTGGTTTCTTCGGCTACCTGCTCCGGCTCGAGCGCGTTCCATTTGCGGCCATAGACGCCGTCGTTGGTGCAGTACGCGCAATTGTAAGGGCACGCCAGGCTCGATGTGTACATCGCCCACCGCCGTCCGCAAACGCGTTCGTACGCGTCGAAATCCGCCAGCTGGTAGGCCTTGGGTGGCATCTCGCTAATGGGCTTTAGCGCACGCGGCTTGTTGAATACGATCCGGCCGTCTTCCTTATAACCGACACCCTCCACGCCTTTCATCGATTCGCGGGCTTCAATGCGCCGCACCACCTCGAGAAGCGCCTCCTCGCCCTGACCTTTCACCACGATGTCGATGTAAGGCGAGGCCAGCGTTTGATGCGGCAAGAGCGAGGGATGCCAGCCGCCCAGCACGACAGGCTTCTCAGGGTAGAGCTCCTTCGCAGCCCGCGCGATCTCCACCGTTTCCTTGATCATCGGACCCGTGACGAGCGAGATTGCGAGACAGAGCGCGTCTTCCATCTCCGCCATCACACGCTTCTGAAAATCCGGTGTGATTGTGGAGTCGATCAGGCAGACCCGAAAGCCCGCGCGCAACAGCGGAGTCGCAACCGCGAGAATGCCCAATGGAGCAGTGGCTTCCTGGCTGGAAAATGCGGGAAAGAAAAAGACGATCTTGTTATGACGCATTGCTCCCCTGCCTAACAACCTATCGGGCTTGACCGCGAAGGTTGTTGCCCGCGAGTAACAGATTTGTAAAAGCCTAAAATAGACGCTTCACCACGTAGCTGTGAGTCACGGCCTGTGCCGCCGCCCGCTGCCGCGATTCCAGGTTTTGTTCCAGCCGCTCGACCGCGCGTATTGCGGCGGGCTGTTCTTCCAGGCGGTCGTCCGCCAGGGACATCTGAAGAAAGCGCCAGCGGAAATGGTGGACCCCGGCGCGCTTCAGCGTCAGATACAGCACGTTCCGGGCCTGTTTCATCATCGGGGTCGTGTAGTTCGCCAGATTGATGCCGCGCGCCAGCTCATCGCTTGTGAAAATGCCTGTCATCATCCCGTCTATTGCGAGCAGGTAGCGGCCGGGCTGTAGTCCCGCAATCTTCAGCGATTCGCTGTTCAGGCTTTCCATAAAGTCCGAACTGCGCATCGCGAGAGGTACCAGATGAGACGGATCGTCCCAAGCGACAGGAAAGGGGAGGGCGGCATCGAGCTGCGTCCACGATAGATCCGCGGAGCATTGGAGCGCCCGAACGGAGGTGTTTTCGGAGGCCACAATCGTTTTCGAAACACTGTCGATCGCGACATTGGTGACCAGCGCCGGAGCGCCCCAGGCTTTCAAGAGCGCTTCCGCCATCAGCAGATGTCCCGCCTCGGAAGGATGCACGCGATCGGGGATGATCTGTTTCGCGAGATCCGGACTCGTCTGCTGTGCTTTACGGACAAAATCGGCGACTGTGGTATTCAGGTCCGCGCTCACCAGCTCGCGCTTGCGTGCCAGATCGCGAATGAACGCACGGTACCGTTGCAAAACAGCGTTGTATCCGCCGTCGAAGGAGGGCGGCCTCGTGATGTCGTCGTACGGCGAAGGTTCGATCACGGTGACCCGAACGCCCTGCAGGCGATCGACAATGTGTTCATACCCGGACGTGAAGGCCGCAAACCGCGCCGGGTCGAAGGGTTCGTAGCCGCCGTCATTCATGCCCAGGTTTATGGCGACCGTCGTGGGCCGGTGAGCCACTACGTCGCGATCCAGGCGGACCTCGATTGGGCCGCCTCCACCGCCTTGCACCGTATCTGGGCCCAAACCCGAATGCACGAAAGCAATATCAAGCTTCGGAAAACGGGTCAGGACATAGGTCTCTACATAAGAGTTGTAAAGCCGCTGGTCGGTAATGCTATCGCCGTAGAAGATTACGCGATCC
>JAOAPQ010000682.1 GCA_025462965.1 Bryobacterales bacterium | reverse complement strand
ACGGTGAGAGCCAGACCCATTAAGACGCCCGTGAGCAGATCGACCGCAACAATACCGATGACGGTTGCGAAGTAGATAGCGACGGGCATCCGCCCATAAGCGGCAAGTTTTCGGAGATGCTCCATTTCGATGAGCTTGAAGCCGGTAAAGACGAGAACTGCGGCTAGGCTCGCGGTGGGAATCAACCTGAGCAGCGATGGGAAAAGCAAGACGAGCGCGAGAATCCAAAGGCCGTGCAAGATCGTCGACAGGCGGGTTTTTGCGCCGGCCTGAACATTTGCGGAACTGCGAACGATGACACCTGTCATCGGCAGTGCGCCGATGAGGCCGCACAACATATTGCCGATGCCTTGCGCGCTTAATTCCTTATCGAAATCGGTGCGGGGACCGGAATGCATACGGTCGACCGCGGCCGCTGAAAGCAGTGTTTCGGCGCTGGCCACCAAAGCGATAGCAAGGGCGGAGATAAGGACCTGAGGCTCCAGCAGGCGGGACAAGGACCCGACCGCCGGGAGATTGAAAGCACTCCAGAGATTCGCGGGAATCTCCACGTGCCTGACAGGCAACTGCAGAACGGCAGCAACAGCTGTTGCGAGCACAACACCGACCAGTGTTCCTGGAATGACTTTCAGGGATTTCGGGCGAAGCCAGTTCCAGAGAAGAATTGCGGCAAGCGTGAGTAGTCCCAGGCCAGCGGCTACATGGTGCGCCGTTCCTTCAGGCGGGAAGATACTCTTGAGAATCGATTCCGGCACTGCGATAAGATTCTCCAGCCCGCCCGCACGCGGCTTATCGTCAATCATCACGTGCAACTGGCCGGCTATGATCAAAATCCCGATGCCTGCGAGCATGCCATACACAACCGCGGGCGAGATTGCCCGGAACCATTGCCCCAGCTTGAATCTGCCGGAGACGAACTGAATGAGCCCGGCGAGAAGAAGAACAGGCCCGAGCATCGCCGGGCCGAGTTCGTGTACCAGTTCGAAGACAATGACGGCGAGACCGGCGGCAGGGCCGCTCACCTGGAGGGGAGAGCCGGAAAAAATTCCGACAATCAGCCCGCCGATGACACCGGTCGCGAGTCCGAAAGCCGGAGGGACGCCCGACGCGATGGCGATCCCCATGCAGAGGGGCAGCGCGATCAGAAATACGACCAGGGATGAAACGAAGTCGCTCGTAACAGCGTTCTTGTGACCAGCGGATTTCATAGTAGATTTTAGATTTTCCTGAGCAGTTATGAGCATTTAAGCAGCATCTCCCGCGCTGAAGTGATAGATGCGCCGCGGCGGCGTTGCTGTAGCGGAACCGTGATCGAGAGGAGCGAACCTTCCCGCCTGAGCGTCGTAGGTCGTGATGTCGCCTGAATGAATATGATAAAACCAGCCGTGCAACTGTAACTCGCCGCGTGCGAGCCGCGCCGCCACGGCAGGATGTGTCTTTAGATTTTCGATCTGAGCAACAATATTTTCTTCCGCAAGCAAGTGTAGTAATACATCGTCTACCAAACCTACATAGTTTTCTAAAACCACCGACCGGGCTGCGGCCGCGTTCTTCAGCCACGCATTGGTTGAAGGAAGGTCTTTCAGCCGCTCCGGATGAAGCACGGCGTTCATGGCGCCGCAGTCGCTGTGCCCACAGACAATGACGTGCTGCACTCCCAGCGCATGGACGGCATATTCGATGGACGAAGCAACGCCACCCTCCGGGGCCGAGCCATGCGGAGGGATCTGGTTGCCAACGGTGCGGCAGATAAAAAGATCACCTGGCTGCGATTGCGTAATCAGGTCCGGAACCACCCGGGAGTCAGCGCATGTAATAAACAACGCGGTAGGGCTCTGCGCTCCCGCAAGGTCGCGAAAGAGCGCTCGCTTCTGCGGAAAAACATTCTTTTTGAAACGAAGAAAACCATCGATTAGTTTGTTCATCAGATGTCCCGCCGTGGCTAAAGCACTCCCGCAGCCATGCAGGCGATCGCCGGAAATTCGAATGGCGTCAATGACCTGCGAGCGGGGCCGGGCCTGTGAACGTCCGGACGTTGGATCAAATGAGGCATCCCAAGCCTCAAATCAGTCATCACAAATCGGTCAAGATGAGATTTGATGGAGGCAGGCGAATACAGACGCACTGAGACCCCGGGTGGAATACTCGAGATCGCCAAAAACGGGAACGGCAGGAGCCGAACGCTGTGGCTGGCCGTGATTGCCATTGCAATTCTGCTGAACGAGCTAGCGCTCCGGTTCACGCCGGAGGCTCTCGAGCACTGGCGTTACGCCCTACACCGGCTGTACTATCTGCCGATCATCAGCGCAGGGCTGACCCTTGGATGGGGCGGAGGACTGGCCGCGGCGGTGCTTTCCGGGCTGAGCTATCTTTCCAATTCGCGAGAAACGGATTTGGATCGATACCTGGAAACGATGGTGTTTTGCCTGGTGGGGATACTCGCCGGAGTTCTTTCCGACCGCGAGCGGCAACAGCGGACAAAGGCTGAACGGACAGCTTTGAAGCTGCGCCAGGTGTATCAGGAACTGCAAGACAACCTTGAGCACGTGAAACGCGCGGCCCGGATGTCGGCACTGGGGCATCTCTCGGCCGGCCTTGCTCATGAAATTCGAAATCCTCTTGCGAGCATGGAAGGGGCGGCGGGAATTGTGCAACGCGAGCCCGAAAATGAAATCAGGAGGGCCGAGTTCCTCGAGATCATTCAGGAGGAGAGCCGCCGGTTGAACCGGCTGGTGACGAGCTTCCTGGATTTTGCGAGACCGCGAGCTCCCGAACTCCTGCCTACCGACGCCGGCGCTTTGGTCAATACGGTTTTGAATCTTGTGTCGCACACCACGACTCGCAGCGATGTAACATTCAGGACCGAGATCGCGACCGATTTGAAGCCGCTGAGATGTGATTCGGAGCAGTTGAAGCAGGTGGTACTTAACCTGGTGCTGAATGCCGTTCAGGCTATGCCCGAGGGGGGAGAAGTTTTTGTCAGTGTACAAAATTCTAAGGAGGCTCTGATCATACGAGTGAAGGACGGAGGCCATGGCATACCGGAGAAGGATGTCGATTCCATCTACGACCCATTTTTTACAACGAAAGAAACAGGAACAGGGCTGGGATTGCCCGTCGCGTATCAAATCATAGAGCAGCACGGGGGAGAGTTGGCTTTGGAAGAGAATGGACCAGCGGGCGCGTGTTTCACTATTAGAATTCCTTACGGAGGCCGATCCAAGGCATGAAGCCGGGAGCCATTCTGGTCGTCGATGACGAAAAGAGCCTGCGCCGGGTGGTTCAGGTACAACTCGAGCAGCGAGGACACCGGGTCAGCACGGCGGAAAACGTCGCCGAAGCGCTCGTTGAACTCAATAGAAACGGCTTCGAGGTGGTTGTTACCGATCTCCGGATGCCCGGACGTTTCGGTCTCGAATTGTTGAAGGATGTGCGAAGGCTATATTCGCGCACACAAGTGATTGTTCTGACGGCGTTCGCAACTGTGGAGAACGCAGTGGAGGCGATGCAGGCGGGCGCTTTTCATTACGTAACAAAGCCGGTAAATTTCAACGAACTCATTCTGGTCGTGGAGCGGGCGCTCGAACACAGCAGGCTCATGGAAGAAGTGAGCACTCTGCGGGAGACGCTCAACGAGAAATACGGGTTTGAGAATATCATCGGCCGCTCGGGCGCCCTGATGACGGTTCTCGACATTGCCTCGCGGGCGGCCCGGAGTTCGTCGACGGTGTTGATCGAGGGCGAGACCGGTACAGGGAAAGAGCTGCTTGCGCGCGCCATTCACGTGAACAGCCGCCGTAAGGACGAGCCGTTCGTAACCGTTAATTGCGGGGCGATTCCGAAGGATCTACTTGAATCGGAACTCTTCGGTTATCGCAAGGGAGCATTTACAGGCGCCACCGACAACAAGCGCGGACGAGTGGAGGCCTGCGACGGAGGGACACTTTTTCTCGATGAGATCGGCGAATTGCCTCTCGAACTGCAAGTAAAGCTGCTGCGCCTGGTGCAGGAGGGCGAGATACAGAAGATCGGCGCGTTGGATCCGGTGAAAGTCGACGTGCGGATTGTTGCCGCGACTCACCGGAATCTGCGCCGCATGGCAGAGGACGGCGACTTTCGCGAAGACCTTTACTACCGGCTCGCGGTTATCCCCGTCACCGTGCCACCTCTCCGCGAGCGCGTGGAGGATATAGCCGTACTGGTTCGCCATTTTTGGACGAGAAGCCTGCAGAAGCACGGGCGCGATGACCTGAGCCTTCCGGATGCCCTGCTGCCTTTGTTCAGCCGGTACCATTGGCCGGGCAATATACGCGAACTGGAGAACGTAATGGAGCGGATCGTCGTTTTGAGCCGCGGCCCGGCTGTGACGCCTGAAGATATCCCGGAGTTTGTGCGCCGGGAACAAAGTCTACTGGATTCGTTACAGATCGAATTGCCGCCGAACCGGATCAGTCTCGAGGCGGTTGAGAAAGAGTTGATCGTGAGGGCACTCGAACGCTATGACGGAAACCAGACGAAAGCGGCAGAGTATCTGGATTTGACGCGCAAGACGCTCATCTACCGGATGGAAAAGCACGGGATCCGGAAGGAGTGAATCGCGGTCGTGATTTGTGGAGGAGCCTGTGTCTGGCGAAAACGAAATCAATTTCCAGTTCCTTGCGGAGAACAGCGCCGATATAATTTGTCGCGCCGGGTTAGATCGGATGCTGCATTACGTTTCTCCTTCTTCCCTCCACATTCTTGGCTGGAAACCGGAGGAGATGGCCGGCAGGCCCTTGGATGATTTTATTCTCGCTGAAGATATTCCTGTCCTTGCCGCTGCCATTGCCAGTAATGACGAAGACACGACGATCCGGATGCTAAAGAAGGATGGGGCCACAGCGTGGATGGAAAATCACGCCCGGCTAGTTCGTGATTCCGCCACCGGGGAGCCGCAAGAGTTTGTCGTCGTCATGCGCGACATTACCAAGCGCAAGCTATTGGAAGAACGACTTTCCGCGTTGGCGCTCACAGATGGCCTGACAGGGCTTTCGAATCGCCGCGCCTTTGATGACGCCCTGGAGCGCGAATGGAAACACACGCTGCAAGAGGGTTCGCAGATCTCTCTGTTGCTGCTCGATATCGATCATTTCAAAGAGTTCAACGACCGGTATGGACACCAGGTGGGAGATGACTGTCTACGTACGGTAGCCGCTGCCGTGAGAGGGACGGTGCGCGCCACGGATATCGTTGCCCGCTATGGCGGAGACGAGATCACCATCATTCTTCCTACTGCCGATACAAGCGGCGCAGTTGAAGCAGCCGAAAAGGGGCGGTCCGCCATCGAGGCTCTCCGGATTACTCATGAGGGAAATCCGGAGGGTGGAGGCTGGGTTACCGCGAGTGTCGGAGCGGCTACCGCTCTCGCTCGAGAGGGTGGAACGATGAGAATGCCGGAGAGCCTTCTTCTGGCGGCCGACAACGCTTTGTATAAAGCGAAGCATGGGGGCCGGAATTGTGTGGCAACGGCTTTGCTCGTTGCTTCCAAGAACAGCTTAGAGGGCGTTTGAAAGTTTCATACGAAACGCATGGGGCATCCCGGCCGTCCGGAGTTCGAGCAGGCTAAATAAAAGTTATTGCCAAGGAGAACTCTTGAATCATTTGATTTATACGAGACGATTTATTTATGCGGGCGCAATTGCTCTGGCCGCAACTGTGGGGCTGAAGGGTCCCGCCATGGCCGGCACACCTTCGGAGAACTTCAAGTTCGAATATGACAGCGCTTACAGCCACAGCGGCCTGTCGGAGCCCTACGCCGGCCCCACGACCACTGGACAGAGCTACGGCACCGGGGTGGCAATCAACCCGAGCGACCCCAGCCAAAAGGTCTACACACTGGTAGAGGCCAACCCCAACGTCGGTGTGGGCGGTCCCCGGGGCGCCTTCCCGGCAAGCAGCCGCACGATACCGCCCAGCTCCGCCGC
>JAOAPQ010000671.1 GCA_025462965.1 Bryobacterales bacterium | reverse complement strand
TCGGCGGAGGCTTACTCTCCACCGCCGGCGGTCTGTTGTTCTCGGGCGAACTGAACGGAGAGTTCGTCGCTCTCGATGCCAGGAACGGCAAGCCCCTTTGGCATTTCTATACCGGACAGCAAATCACCGCGCAGCCGGTGACATACTCGGTAAACTCCAAACAATATGTGGCCATCGCGACCGCTTCCGATATCGTCAGCTTCGGCCTTTTCGAACCGAAAGGCATCACGAAGTGACTCGCGTAGCCGTCGCGTTCTTCACCTTGCTTGCGGCATTTCCATTAACGGCTCAAGATCGCTACACCGTTTCTGACGAGCCCGCCGCCGGACCAGGCACTCCTCCGGTCATCGTCCTGCGCGACAATCAGGCGGGTGTCGAAGCCGCCGTGGCGCCCTCCGAAGGCGGCGAACTCAGCAGTTTCCGCGTCCGGCTGAATGGCGAGTGGAACGAGTTCCTGAACCACGCCCGCGATTACTCTCACGGTCCCGGTTTCAAAGGTAAGGGCCCATTGCTCTGGCCCGCGGTAGGCGCACAGTATCCCGTGGGCACTATCCCCGAAACCAGTTGCGGCCCCGGCACATACAAAGTCGGCGGCAAACTCTACCCCATGCCGTGCCACGGTTTCGCCCGCAATCTTCCCTGGAAAGAAATCAAGCGCGCGGCTGACAAGAGCGGAGCCAGGGTCACTGTGGAACTCCGGGATTCCGAACTGACGCGCCCTTCCTATCCCTTCGCTTTCAGCCTCAGTGCCACTTATGAAGTTTCCGCCGGTCACCTCACCATTGATTACCTGGTCAACTCCTCCTCTGCGAATACTTCGGAGATGCCGTTCTCCATCGGCAACCACATAGCGTTTAATCTCCCCTTTGTGAAAGGTTCGGATCCCGCCAACATGACTCTGGAAACTCCTTCCACTTTGCAGCTGTTACGCAATGCCAAGGGCGTCCTCAGTGGCGAAGAAAAGCCGCGCTCGTTTCAAACTCCGGAAGCACTCGGCTCGTTCGATGCGCGTGTGGCCATCCCACTCGCCGGCTACCGCAGCCAGCCCTACGCGCGCCTGGTCGATCCGGCCGGCGTGTCACTCAGGCTCACCCAACAGGCGAGTTCCACCTTGCCAGAACCGCTCATTCGCTTTAATCTTTTTGGCGGGCCCTCCACCGGATACTTCTGCCCGGAGCCTTTCTTCGGAATCCAGAACTCCCTCAATCTGGGCCGCGGCGCTGTAAGATTGCAGCCCGGAAAAGACTGGAAGTGGCGGCTGGAGCTGCAGGTCGATACTCCGCTGCCCCCGGTCGCTTCCTCCTTTGCCGGCATCGAAAGACTTGCGACCGATTTCGGCTTCGTCGAAGGCCCGGTCTGGTCGAAAGACGGCTTTCTCATCTTCAGCGACATCTACAATTCCCGCATCATGAAACTGGCCGCGCCGGGCAATCCCGTAATCTATCGCAACTACACCAATGCGGCGAACGGCAACACTCTGGACGCCGAGGGCCGCCTCTACAGCTGCGAGCGTGACGGCCGCCGCGTTACCCGCATGGAGAAAGACGGCCGCCTCACCGTCATCGCTTCCGAGTGGCAAGGCAAGCGCCTCAACTCTCCGAATGACGTTGCCGTCCGCCGCGACGGCCACATCTACTTCTCCGACCCGGCTTCGAAAGCAGTGCTCGAGCCGCAGCAACTCGGTTTTAACGGCGTTTACCATATCACCCCGCAAGGCGCGATTTCGCTGATCAGCTCGAAGATGAAGCGCCCGAACGGAGTGGCCATCGCCCCCGACGGACGTACTCTTTACGTAGCCGATTCCGAGGAACGAAAGATCCTCGCTTACGATCTCGACGCCAATGGCGATGCCTCCCGCGAACGCGTCTTCCTCTCGGGCATCGAAGGCACGCCCGATGGTTTTCGTGTTGCTGAAAACGGGAATCTATACATCGCCTGTAAGGGCATTGCCGTCTACACTCCTGCTGGTAAACTCATCCGCATGACTGAATTTCCGGAGACGCCCGCGAACTGCGCCTTCGGCGATAAGGATTTGCGAACCCTGTATGTCACCGCCAGAACCTCGGTCTATCGCATGCGCATTCCGGACCGCGGCTCGCTCCAGTACTAGATAGGAAAACTCACTTGCCAAGACTTCCCCTCGTTACTCTATTTCTGGTCCCCGCTCTTCTTACAGGGGCACAAAAAATTGCCGTGATCTCCTCAGCAAAGGCCGGTTCGCCGGCTGCCCATGGTGTAGCGGTTCTGCGCGAAGCCATTCGCGCCAGGGGGTTCGAAGCCGCCGACTCCGTCGAGGGCGCCGATTACCGCATCGTGGTGGGCGGAACCGCTTCCCCTTCGCAAGTCCCCGAGTCTCTCTCCATCCGGCGCCGGACCATTGCCGCCAAGCCCGCCATCGAACTGACCGGCGCCGATTCGCGCGGCCTCATGTACGCCGCTCTCGATATAGCGGAAAAGATTTCCGCCGGTACCGGCGCCGACCCGTTCCAACTCGTACGCGACCTATCCGAGACCCCGTACCTTGTTGAGCGCGGCATCTCCACCTACACCATGCAGCGCGCCTATTTCGAACAGCGCCTCTACGACGAGCGTTACTGGACCCGCTACTTCGACATGCTGGCGGCGGACCGCATCAACAGCTTCGTGGTCATATTCGGCTACGAAGATGGCGGTTTCATGGCGCCCCTGTATCCCTACTTCTTCAACACCCCCGGTTTCCCGGACGTCGAAATGGTAGGCATTACCGCGGCGCAGCAGGAAAAGAACACCGCCGCTTTCAAAGCAATGATCCGCATCGCCCATGAACGCGGTATCGATGTCACCGCCGGTATCTGGGATCATATCTATCGCGGCGGCGTGCAGGGCGGCGGCATTCCCGGCGCTTCGGAAAACGCGGGTAAGCGTGTTCCGGGCCTCGTCTTCGGCGTCACCACTGAGAACCTGTCCGCGTACACGAAAGCCGCGCTCCATCGCTTCGTCGAGGTGTTCCCGGAAGTCGATGCGATCCAGTTCCGCATGCACGACGAGTCCGGCCTCAAGCACGAAGAAATGCAGTCCTTCTGGCACGACGTCTTCACCGCTATCAAGCGCGATCATCCTTCTATGCGGCTGGACCTGCGCGCGAAAGAATTACCCGATGCCGTCATCAACGACGCCGTCGATCTTGGCCTGAAAGCGCGCGTATCGACTAAGTATTGGATGGAGCAGATGGGCATGCCTTTCCACCCCACTCACATCAATACCCAAAATCAGCAGGAACGGCGTCACGGCTATGCCGATCTGCTCCGTTACCCACAGCGTTACCGTATCCACTGGCAGCTTTGGAACGGTGGAACCAGCCGCGTCCTGCTGTGGGGCGATCCCGATTATGTCCGC
>JAOAPQ010000635.1 GCA_025462965.1 Bryobacterales bacterium | reverse complement strand
TCACCGCTCGGCCCTGAAGCCAGTCACAACTCACAAAATTTTTCTTGAACTTGATAACGAAGCCTGATTTAACCTCAGCCACAGATTAGGGCAATTCGTTATGCGAAAGTCGAATCGCGAAACGTTTCATGCGGCTGCCAAATGGCCAGCCGGAATTCCCGTAAAAACACCAAATTACCGAACGAACCTGGATTGCCCCTAAATTACAGGCAATCAGTCAGAGACACGCCACCTATTTTGGTGGATTTTACCCTGTTGAGCGAAAGGATTTAACTGGTGCACCCGGCATGATTCGAACATGCGACCCTCTGATTCGTAGTCAGATACTCTATCCAGCTGAGCTACGGGTGCACGAAGGCAGGAAACTCCTCCTAATTTACCGTTTCGGCGCCGAAACCGCAACCCCGACGCAGCCCGCTTCAGGCCCACGCCCCGAAGGCAATGCGATACTCAAATCGACCATGGGCGCCCCTGAACCTCTCCTCCGGTGCGAGGACCTTCAGAAAATTTACCTTTCCGGAGGACGCGAGCTACCTATCTTCTCCGGCTTGAATTTCCAGGTCTTCGCCGGCGAACGGGTCGCTATCGTCGGCGAATCCGGATCGGGCAAGTCCACTCTGCTCCATCTCCTAGGCGGTCTCGACCGGCCCACGCGCGGTCGGATTCTCTACAAATCGCAGGACATCTCCACCCTGCCCGATTCGGCGCTGGCCGATTACCGTAACCGGCAGATCGGGTTTGTCTGGCAGATCCACTACCTCCTCCCGGAGTTCACCGCGCTCGAAAATGTCATGATGCCGCTGCTGATCCGCGGCGACGTCCGTGAGAGTGCCCGAACCCGGGCCCGTGCAACCCTCCAGGATGTCGGCCTCGCCGAGCGCGCCGATCACCGCGCCGGCGAACTTTCAGGCGGAGAGCAGCAGCGCGTGGTCCTGGCCCGCGCCCTGGCTGGGGAGCCGGCCCTGCTGTTGGCCGATGAACCGACCGGCAACCTCGACGTCCGCACCGGCGAACGCATCATGGACCTGATCGGCAGCTTGCAGCGGAAGCACAGTCTTACGTTGATTTTGGTGACCCACAACATCGCTTTCGCCGAGCGCTGCGAACGGGCGCTGAGAATGGAAGGCGGGGGCCTGACGGAAATTCATTTGACCGGAGGTACTACCCCAGGGAACAAGGGTTTTGCAACCTGAGGCGCGAGAAGAGTATCTTAAGGATAGAGCGGTAGTGTGACATTTCCGGTCCGACTTCTCCGGGCCACAGGCGGGAAGTTCACGCTACAGGGAGCCACACAAGGTTTATGTTCGAGCGATACACGGAAAAAGCCAGACGGGTCATATTCTTCGCGCGGTACGAGGCCAGCCAGTTCGGCAGCCCTTATATTGAAACGGAACATCTTCTCCTGGGTCTTCTCAGGGAAGATAAAACGCTGGCCAATCGATTCCTCCGTTCGCATGCGGCGGTGGAATCCATTCGTAAACAAATTGAAGGTCACACCACCATCCGGGAAAAGGTCTCAACCTCGGTCGACCTGCCGCTGAGCCATGAGTGCAAGCGCGTCCTGGCTTACGGTGCGGAAGAGGCGGAGCGGCTCAGTCACAAGCACATTGGCACCGAGCATCTCCTGCTGGGTTTGCTTCGCGAGGAGAAGTGCTTCGCCGCGGAGATCCTTCACGAACGCGGCCTGCGGCTTTCCACCATTCGTGAGGAGTTGCAGCGTTCGCAATCGGAGAAGGTTTCCTCCAACCGGCCCAAGGAAAGTTCGTTGCTTGCAGAGTTCAGCCGGGATCTCACCCAATCCGCCATGGATAACGCGCTCGATCCCCTGATCGGCCGTGACCATGAGCTGGAGCGGGTGGTGCAGATCCTCTGCCGCCGGACCAAGAATAACCCGGTGCTCATTGGCGAGCCGGGCGTCGGCAAGACTGCCATCGTCGAAGGTCTTGCCCAGCGCATTGCCGAGGGCGATGTGCCCTCCTTCCTTGCCGATAAGCGCATTCTGGCACTCGATCTTTCTCTGATCGTCGCGGGCACAAAGTACCGCGGCCAGTTCGAAGAGCGCCTGAAGACGATCATGAAGGAGCTGATGGAGAACCAGAACGCCATCATCTTCATCGATGAGCTGCATACTCTGGTGGGCGCGGGCTCGGCGGAAGGTTCGCTGGATGCCGCGAACATTCTGAAACCGGCTCTCTCTCGCGGCGAAATTCAGTGCATCGGCGCCACCACGCCGGCGGAATTCCGGAAGTCCATTGAAAAGGACCGCTCGCTGGAACGCCGCTTCCAGGCCGTGAAGGTGCCTCCGCCGACCGAATCCGATGCCGTGAAGGTCCTCTTCGGCATCAAAGACCGGTACGAGAAGTTCCACGCGGTCGGTTATACGGATGAAGCCATCGAGGCGGCCGTCTACACCTCTAGCCGCTACATCCCCGATCGCTATCTTCCGGACAAGGCCATCGATCTGATCGACGAAGCCGGCGCGCGCGTGAAACTGCGCGCCACCACGCTTCCGAGCGATCTGGCCGATATCCAGAAGCGCATCAAATTCATCGTCCACCGCATGGAAAACGCCATTGCGAACCACGAGTTCGAAAAGGCGCGCTTCTATTCCGACGAGGAGCGCAAAGAGCGCGAGAACATGCGCCAGTTGCGCGAGAAGTACAATCTCGACGACACCTCGACCGGCCTTGTCACCAAGGACGATATCGAAGACGTGGTCGCGCGCTGGACTGGCGTGCCCATGACCGCTATCAAGGAAGAGGAAATTACCAAGCTCCTCAGAATCGAAGAGGAATTGCATCGCCGCATCATCAGCCAGGACAAAGCAATCTCCGTTCTGGCGCGTGCCATCCGCCGTTCGCGCGCTGGACTCAAGGCCAGCAACCGTCCAGCCGGATCGTTCCTGTTCCTCGGTCCCACGGGCGTCGGTAAGACGGAAGTCGCGCGGGCCTTGGCATCGTTCCTTTTCGGCAGTGACAAAGCTTTGATCCGCTTTGACATGTCGGAGTTCATGGAGAAGCATTCGGTCTCCAAGCTCATCGGTTCGCCTCCCGGATACGTCGGCTATGAAGAGGGCGGGCAGCTCACGGAGCGCGTGAAGCGCAATCCGTATTGCATCGTTCTTCTCGATGAAATCGAGAAGGCTCATCCGGATATCTTCAACATCCTGTTGCAGGTCTTCGAAGACGGCCAACTCACCGACGGCCTTGGCAACACGGTCGATTTCAAGAACGCCATCATCATCATGACCTCGAACCTCGGTGCTCGGTTCCTGGAGAAGAAGGGGCATCTTGGCTTCCAGGCGCCGGCGATCGAAGGCATCCCTGGCAAGCTCGAAGAAATGGTGCGCGGCGAAGTGAAGCGGGCGTTCAACCCCGAGTTCCTGAATCGTCTCGACGACATCATTCTATTTACGTCGCTCAATGATGACGACTTGATCCGCATCATCGATCTTCTCGTCGAGCAGGTGAACCAGAACCTGGTTGCCAAGCAGATCAAGATCCGCCTGACCACGGACGCCGCGAAATACATTCTGGCGAAGACCTGCGCGGATCGAAGCTACGGCGCTCGTCCATTGCGCCGCGCGCTGCAGAAGTACATTGAAGATCCGCTTTCCGAAGCACTGATCCAGGGCGTCCTGCCGCGGCCGGGCGAACTGGAAGTGTATCTGGGCGATACAGGAATCTTCTACCGCGCTCTGAATACTACGGTGGAAACGGAAGAGCAACCGGTAGGCGCGGGAGTCGCCACGGAACCGTCGCCGGGAATCCTGCTGTTCACGTTCTAAAGCACTAAATTCTCTCGCTAAAGAGCGATCTTTAGCGAGAGATACTGTACAATCAACCGCGCGAATGTAGGGCGGGATGCCATCCCGCGGCGGGTTGGTTACCCGCTTGGCCGGCTCAGGGATGAACCCGATATATCGATTGAAACTTTCCCATATTGGGCCAATACCGGATCACGCGTACGAGTTCCGCAATTTGCCGGATATGCCCCAAATCGTGAAAAGCCCATTCGTTCAGAAGCTGGCCGATGGTGATAGGGCCTAGCTTCTCGTGCAGCCCTGTGCGATGCACCACGGAGAGCGGCAGACCATTCAGATAGATGATGTTGTCCTCGCGCTGCTCCTCGAAGTGCGCGAAAGACTCCTCGGCTTCCCGGCCGGAGTACTGTCCTGCGGCGGCATAGGTTAGCTGGTCGTAGCTCTCGAGGTGCGGGTTGTCTTCTGTCACCATGCGTTCCACGCGGCTTCGGAACCCGTGACCTTCCACGTGCGAAAGGTGCTCCAGAACTTCCGCTATGGACCAGCGATCCGGCGCGGGCTTCCATTGCGTCTGCTTCTCTGTCACTCCGTCCAACAGCGCGCGCAGTGCATCCGGTGTTGTTTCGAGTTGATCAACTCCAGGGAGGGTCGCCATTATCCGGTTGTTCCTTCTCCGCCATCGACGCGGATCGTGTTGCCTGTCATCCAGTAGGTATTCTCGGATATCAGCGCCGAAACGCACCGCGCAATGTCTTCCGGCCTCGTGAGACGGCCATGCGGGTTGCGGGCGAGGGCGAATTCGGCAATCCTTTCGTTGCCCGGGATCTTGCGCAGCGCGGGCGTATCCGTCACGCCGGCCAGAATTGCGTTGGCGGTAATCCCATGCGGCGCCAGTTCCACGGCAAGCTGGCGGATATGCGCTTCCAACACGGCTTTGGCGGCGCTGACCGGGCCGTACTGCGGAATAGCTTTCGTTCCGCCCTCGCTCGTCATGGCGTAAATGCGGCCGCCCCGCGGCATCAGTTTTCGTTCCACCAGGTCGCGCGTCCAGTAGACCAGGCTGTTGCCCATCACGTCAACGGTCATCTCCAGCTGGCGCTGGTTCACCGCTTCCGCCCCCACGACCGGCTTTAACGATCCGAACGCCAGGGAGTGAAAGAGCACGCGCACAGGACGGCCGGCGATCTCGTCCAGAACTTCGCGCCGCTTCGCTTCATCGGCCGCGTTGCCGTTGAAGAAAACAGCTTCGCGTCCGGCTTCGCGGATTTGCCGCTGTACCTCTTCCGCCAGCGGTAAGGTTTCACGGCGGTCCATGTGAACTCCGAAGATGTTCAAGCCGGCATGCGCCAGTTCACGCGCAACGGCGGCGCCAAAGCCGCTGCTTGCGCCGAGTATAAGAGCCCATTCAGTCACTAGGGGTAGGTTACAGTAATCTCGCGCTCATCTTCACCGAGGGCGCGAAGACGGATTTCGGCTCGTTTCTCGGGCATCAGGGCGGGGAAGCGCTCGCCCCACTCAATGAGAACCAGTTCCGCGCCGTCGAAGAGATCGTCGAGCCCCAGACTCTCGACTTCGCTTTCCGTTTCCAGGCGATACAGGTCGATGTGGAACACCCGGCCGTAATCGTGGATCAGTGTGAACGTCGGGCTCGATACTTCATCGACGGCCGCGGCGTTCAGGCCGGAAATTATGCCTTTGGACAAGGTCGTCTTGCCCGCGCCCAGATTGCCGATGAGAAGCACGACGCCGCGCGGTAGTTCGACCGCCAGACGCCGGCCGAGCGCGATCGTCTCGTCCTCAGACTGCGTGCGGAACGTTTGTGCAGGCATGAATGGCGTCGGGCAGGAAACGGAGCAGGTCGGTGGCGATCAGGCAGGATTCGGTGAGATGGGTTGCGCCGATTTCTCCGGCAAGGCCGTGCAGATATACGGCGGCTGCTATCGCGAGATCTGTCTCGGACTGGAATTGCGCCATCATGCCGCTCACGAGGCCGGTGAGGATGTCCCCCGTACCGCCGGTGGCCATAGCGGGCGAACCGGTGGGGTTGATCCAGACGCGTCCATCCGGGAATGCGATCAGTGTGCGTTGCCCTTTCAGTACTACGATCACGCGGCGCTCCTGCGCCAGAGCGGTGGCTGTGCCGGTGCGATCGGCCTGCACCTCCGCGATCGATTTCCCGGTGAGGCGCGACATTTCGCCGGGATGTGGGGTGAGCACGCGGACACGGCCGTTTCCACTCCAATTCGTACCGGCGAGGGCATTCAGCGCGTCGGCGTCGGCGACCACGGGCAGTTCGGATTCCTGAAACAGACGACGAACGAGCGCGGCGGTCTCGGGTGCCGTGCCCAAACCGGGTCCAACGGCCAGCAGAGTCTTCTTGTTTGCGAGGGACTGGATTTTCTCCATCGCGGATTCCGCCAGGTCGCCGGCCGGTGTTTCCGGCAGAGCCTCGGTCATAACTTCCGGCGCGTAACCCGCAATCAGCGGGATCGCGGAGGCGGCTGAAGCCACGGTCACCAGGCCTGCTCCCGCGCGCAAGGTCGCGATGCCGCACATCGCGGCCGCCCCGCTGCGGCCCCGCGATCCCGCGACAGCCAGCACGTGACCATACGTGCCCTTGTTCGCGTCCTTCTTGCGTGGCGCGAAGAGTGGGGCGATCACACTTGATTCCACAAGCGCAAGGCGGATGCTCTCATCCTCCGAATACAACGCGGGAGGCGATCCGATGGGACAAACAATCAATTCGCCCATGGCATCGCAAGCGGGTGGAAGTGCCTGCGCGACTTTCGGAGCCGTGAAGGTCACCGTGAAATCCGCTCGCACGAATTCGCCTTCGAGTTTTCCGCTGTCGCTCGCGATACCGGAGGGTATGTCCACCGCGACGACCTTTGCGGAGGGAAAGCCGGTATTCATGCGCCGGATTGCGTCCAGCGCGAGGCCGGATGCCGGACCTTTGAGGCCCGTGCCCAGCACCGCGTCGATCACGATGGTTGCCGCGGCCGTTTCCGGTTTCACTTCGCGATCGAACGGGCAGCCGCACGCAGTGAGCATCCGCAGATTCAGGGCCGCATCGCCTCGCAGATCCTCCGGCGCCGCGATCAGCACGACATGCAGGGCGCGCGGATGGAAGCGGGTGTGAAGCTGTCTCGCGATCACCATGCCATCGCCGCCGTTGTTTCCCTTGCCGCAGAAGATCACGATCCGTTGGGCATCCAGCGGTGCAAACCGGCGCTCCAGAAATTCAACGGTGCGAAGGCCCGCGTTCTCCATGAGCACGACGCCGGGAATACCGAGCTCGATCGTGCGCCGGTCGACGGCCTGCATCTGCGCGGATGTGAGAACCTTGACTGGCCCAGTCACTGGATTCTTGCCACAAGCAACGTCATGTCATCTGGAAGTTCCGAGGCGTTGGTCCACTGTTGCACGGCCTCCATTGTGCGCGCGATGATCTCGCGCGAGCCCTCGTGCTGATATCGGAGCAAGAGATCCGTTAGTCTCAGAAGACCAAACTCCTCGCCATACTCATTTTCCGGTTCCGCGATGCCATCCGTATAGGCCACCAGCATGTCGCCGGGCGCGAGGGCCACTGTGCGTTCTTCGTACTTGACCATCGGGAACGCTCCCACTACGGTTCCCGTCACTTCCAGATACGTCGTCGTTTCGCCGCGGATCAGAATGGGCGGCAGGTGACCGGCGTTGGTGTAGGAGAGGACGCGCCGGTCCTCATCGTAGATGCCAAAACAAAACGTAGCGAACTTCTCCGGTGACGTGCTGGCGAAGAGTTGCTTGTTCAGCTGCGAAACGGCTTGGCACGTGGAAAACGTATGTACAGGCATTCCATTCGCCGATGCCGCGTAGGCACTAGTGCCGGCGGTAAGTTGGGTCCGCATAATGGATTGGATCGAGGCCATCAGCAGCGCCGCGGATATTCCCTTTCCGGCAACATCGCCGATAGCGAGCGCCACCCGGTTGCCATCCAGACAGAGAAAATCGTAGTAATCGCCGGAAACCATGCGAGCAGGCTTGCAGACGCCGGTGAGTTCCATAGTTCGAAGCGTCGGAACGTCCTGCGGGAAAAGCTGGTTCTGCACTTCCTTGGCGATCTCCAACTCGCTTTGCAGGCGCTCCTTCTCTTTCTCCACCTTAAAGAGGCGTTCCAGATTTTCCGTCATGCTGTTGAACGACCGCCCCAGGTCGGCGAGTTGGTCGCGCCCATGCGCTTCGATGCGATGGGAAAAATCCCCGGCCGTTACCTTTTGCGTTCCCTCGTAAAGGTTATGCACTGCGCCGGTAATGTTGCGGGTGAGCGAAATGCCGGTGATCAGGGACAGCAATTCCACGCTCAGGAACAGCACGCCGACGCCGCCCAGGAGCACAAGGCCGCTCTGGCCGACCACGAACTTCTCTCCGAAAATCACGTTCAGAAGGGCGAATGGACGCGTGGTAACGATCAGAACGCCCTGCGTCGTTCTGCCCGGGCGCTCCCAATCGTCAACTTCTACCCGTGCCGGCCAATCGACTTCACGGTCGAAGCTGTTGACGGGCGGCGGAATGTGCACGGCTTCGTCCTCGCTGCCCGGATCGGCCGTAAGTTTGGCGTGCGAACCGGAGTTTAGTGCGGAAAAGTGAACGGCTGCCAGATTGGGCACCAGCTCGGAGAGCATCCGGTTGGTGACCGGTTCGAGCATCACCACCTCGGTTGAATTGCGGGACACGTGCGCCCAGCTGTAGTAGCGGCCGCCCTTGATTACCAGGCCGTATCTGTTGTCCCAACCGAGCGGAGGGGCCGCGAGGGCCGCGTCTGACGGGTACCGGAAGTCCTGCTCCGCGTGGACCAGCATCTGGACCCGGGGATAATGATTCCGAACGAACGGACCCATGCCGTTCAGGATGCGCGGTCGGGTTTCCGGAGTGGACCAGCTCAGAATCTGGGCCGGCTCGTTCAGCCCCTGCGTTCGGCGTTCGAGTTCCGAACTGACCAGAAACACCGCGATCTGTCCGGCGGCGATGTACCCGGCCGTCAGGATAAAGATCAGGATGAGAAGGACGGGTATGACGCCGATCAGAATGTAATTCAGGATCAGCCGGTTGCGCAGGCGCCAGATGGATTGGCGTATCAAATAGCGGCACAGTCGAAAGAGCAGTATTGCTCCAATTGCCAGTTCAGTAATCGCGATGAATGTAGTGAATCCGCGCGCAATTCCAAGAGCGGAGAGCAATACCCATAGAATCAGTAGTCCAAGAAATACTGTCGCCAAGGGTGAGCGGCGATGTATCGGACTGGGATGCACCGGGCCGGGATCCATGGAACTGGGCAGGGACACTTATAATTTAGGATAACGTGTGCTCACGCTCGAACGGCCATTCGCTCTTCACCCTGTGCTGGGAAGTACACTAAAAATAAATCTTGCTGATCGAACGTGGCGAGAGATTGAGTCAGAGCGGGAAACCGCATACTTACTCAAAAGGGAAACGATGAAGCATCGCCTCTTGCAAGCGGTCCAGCGCGAAGAAGGTCTGTCTTTCAAGGCCGTTGTTGAAAAGATTGGAGTTTGACGTTGGGGCTTTTGAGGATCTTGCCTGGTGGGTGGAACAGGAACGGACACAGGCACTCCGCATCATTCGCTTGATCCGAGAGACGCAGCGAGAGCCCTTTTCGTGGTTGCTGCATCAATCAGGAGCATCGCCTGATCTACCAGGAAAGACAAGATCCGGATACTTGCGTGCCGTTACCACATTAATCGAGGGTCGGGGTGTTGTTCCGACGCCTCAAGGCTCGCCTTAGGGTTTTGCCGTTTCGGAAATTGCCGGCGCCTCTTTTTCCACGTCGGCGTTGTCGGCTGCCAGATGGTTCCGGAGAGACAGCATAGCCGTATCGGGATCGTCCGCAAACTCAAACAGAGTCAGATCCTCAGGTG
>JAOAPQ010000617.1 GCA_025462965.1 Bryobacterales bacterium | reverse complement strand
CCGGCGGATGTCGCCGCTGCTGCTCCAAAATGTTCTGAACTTTCTGCCAGTTGGCCTGCATAAACGCCATGTTTTCCCGGGGGACGTGCAAGCTGGCCGCGTACTGCGGCTTCTTGAAAACTTCCGTCGTAATCACCAGGCACGTCTGCATGACGATGTATTCGCGGAACGGGATTCCCGCCTTCTCCACCGCCGCCACATAAGCCGGCAGATTCGCCTTCGTCCAGGCGACCGTCTCGTCGGCGGTCTTCGGCTGGTCCTTCGGATCGAGTTTCATCTTGTCCGTATACGAAGGATCTTTCGCGATCAAGGCCGATACATTCCGGCTCGCCTCGGCATACTTATCGACCTTCTCCGTGGTCAGCAGATACGCCACCGCTTCCCTGATCGCCGGATTGACCTGCTGTGCCGGCGCTTGCGCAAACGCGCACACCGCCGCCAGTGAAAAAATAAAAAATCGCATGAACAAGTTTAATCCTTGCGCAGTTCGTTATTGAGGTCCGTGACCGCTTCCGTCCGGCGCTCCGTCTCCAGGTCGCGCTCCAGCCGCCGCAAAGCCACTCCGACCACATCCCGATGATGCAGCTTCGAGCCAAACTCGTGCGACGTCAGATCCAGCCACAAGTCGTGGAGCCGTTCCAGGTCTTCCGGCCACAAACGCGGCGGGTGCGGACCAAGGTTCACATAGAACGAAGGCCGCCCGGGGCTGATGACCTCGAGCGAGAACGGATGCCGCGGCTCGGGCAATTTTTCCCACGCAAGGCCGATGCGGCTGGCCAGCTCCGCCGAATCCATACGCAGCGAAACGCCAGTCACCAGGCGGCTCACTTTCAACTTGGACGCGGTTTGCACCATCGCGTCGAACGGATCGTAGCCCGGCACAACCACCAGGTCCACTGTCTTGCCTTCCTTCTCGGCGCGTGTGACCACCTTTGAAAAAAGTTCCTGCTCGTAATCCGTGAATAACTGGTTCTCTCCCAGCTTGTATTCGCCGGCGCCGGTCGAAACCGGCCTCACTGTCATTACGACGATATCGTGCCGCCGGATGTTGGTCTTCTGCAGGACGCTGTCGAGATGCCCCATCGTCGAGTTATCGCGCACGGCGACCAGCACGCAGCCGGGACGCGCATGCAGCGATTCAATAGCAACCTCCGGACGCATGTCGAGATTGAACTTCTCGAGATCGCACTTCTGATCCTTGCGCTTCCTGCTGTTGACCCGCTCGGAAACGGTGAACAACACAAATAAGACGGTCGCGAAGCCAACGCCGTAAATCGTCGCGATCTTTTTGGTGAAAACAATCGAGACGGCCACCGTGAACAGCACCAGCGTGGTCAGGATCAGTCCGACGGGCCACTCGCGTCCGCGCACGTGGAAGTTCAGCGGAGTCTTATACTCCTGGTCGTGCCGGGTGAACCGCAATACAAGCACACCCAACGCTTTGAGCGCGAAGCTCCAAACGACGCCGAAGGCATACGCCTCACCCAAAGTGTAAGTGTTGCCTTTGCTCAGCACGATGGCGGAAATCTGCAGCAGCGCGATCAAATTGACGATTCGGTAAGTTGTGCCAAACCGCTGGTGAGGCTTGCGGAACCAATCGAGCAGCACGCCATCTTCGGCCACGCGGTTCATCACCCCGTTTGCGCCGATCATGGCCGTATTTACTGCCCCGGAGAGGATCAGCGCGCCGACGAACACGACGAATACGTGAAACGCCAGCCTCAATATCGGCGGTCCGGCAAGCCACATGGCGAGTCCGCCCAGCAGGTTGTCCTGGAACGTTCCCCGCACATTGTCCGGGATGATCATACCCGCGAACAGAGTGATAACGCCTGTGCAAACCAAAGCGTAGATGCAAACCAGGTTGGCGGTGATCTTCAGGTTCTTCAACTTCGGATACGCAACCTCACGATAGATCTGTGCCAAAGTTTCAAAGCCGCTCAGCGAGAGCATCGAATGCCCGAACGCGACCGTGAGCGCGATCAGAGGAATCGACGGGAAGATTGTACCTCTGAACCACCCCAGCGCATCATTGCTGAAATTGAGATTGTGGGGAACGGGACTGGGAGGGATTTGCGCGGGGCCGCCGCGAATGAGGAGTGTAAGCGGACACCAGATCAGGAACGCCACCACCATCACCGTGGTGATCTGCATGATGCGCAACGCCTTGCCGCTCGATTCGTGAATGCCTTTGACGTTCTGCCACCAGAAATAGATGGTAACCATCACCGCGAACGTAGCGGAGAACGCGTCCGCGGGGATACGAAAGGACGAGTGCACCATCGGGCTTATTTCGTTGATGAGCCCCGCAACGTATTGGCCCGCAACGACCACGCTGATGGGGCCGGTGAGCACGTAATCGAATAGGAGGGTGGACACCGAGAGCCGCGCCGCGAACGGTCCCATGGCATCGCGCACCACGATGTACACGCCGCCGCGCACATACATGCTGCTGCTTTCCATGTAAATGGAGCGGACCGCGAAGCTGAACAGCATTACAGCGAGAATGAACCACGGCGCGCTGCGGCCGATGGAGTGTTCCGCAATGCCGCCGGCGTAAAATGCCGAAGATGCGAGATCGCTCAATACGATCGAGGCTGCCCGCCAGAATGAGATAAAGGAGAGAGCGACAGTGGTAGCGACAACAATCTTCGCGGCGCCGGCGCGATTGGCGGAATCCGCGGATTCCAAGGTCTTCGTGGACATCAGTTATTGCAAACGGTTACGGTTACGATATTAAGGGATTTGGGGCGCCTGCGCACCATTCGTTTTTTTTATGGAGATAATGGAACTGGCCCACACAAATCCTTCTTGGCCGCTTGCCGAGCGCATCGTCAAGGCGCTTCGGGGGGCCGGGAATCAAGCATATCTCGTTGGCGGCTGCGTGCGCGACCTGCTCCTGGGCATCGCGCCGAAGGACTTCGACATATCGACGGACGCCCGTCCTGAGCGAGTCCTGGAACTGTTTCCTCGCTCAAACCTGGTTGGCGCGCACTTTGGCGTTGTGATCGTGCAGGAAGGGGGCGCACACGTCGAGGTCGCAACATTCCGTAGCGACACCGATTATCTGGACGGACGCCGCCCGAATTCGGTTGCGTTCAAAAGCAGTCCCGGGCAGGACGTTCAGCGGCGCGATTTTACCATCAATGCTCTGATGCTAGATCCGGAGACCGGCCGGATCCTCGACCTGGCGGGCGGACGCGACGATCTGCGGGACGGCGTCATACGGGCCATCGGCGACCCCGAGTCGCGGTTTCGCGAGGACCACCTCCGGCTGCTGCGCGCCGTCCGCTTCGCTGCCAGATTCGGATTCAAGATCGAGCCGGCTACCATGCGCGCTATGCGCGAGCTGTCCGGGCTCGTCACCAAAGTGTCGGCCGAGCGGGTTCGCGACGAAATTTCCCGAATCCTGACGGAAGGCGGCGCCCGGCGCGGTTTCGAATTACTGGACGAATCCGGCCTGCTCCCGCATATCCTGCCCGAAGTCGCCGCCATGAAGGGCGTCGATCAACCGCCGGAATTCCATCCGGAAGGCGACGTCTGGACCCACACCCTCATCATGCTGGAGGGTCTGGGTGCGTGCTCTCTCACACTCGGTCTCGGCGTGCTCCTGCACGATGTTGGCAAGCCCGGCACCTTTCGCATCGCCGACCGGATCCGCTTCGACGGCCACGTGGACGAAGGCGTCCGGCTGACGAGGGAAATCATGGGCCGGCTGCGCTATTCGAGCGATGAGATCGAGCAGGTGGTCCTCCTGGTCGCCAACCACATGCGGTTCATGGATGCCCCGCACATGCGCGAGAGCACGCTGAAGCGCTTCCTGCGTCTGCCGGGATTCGACGAACACCTGTCTCTCCATCGCCTTGACTGCCTGTCGAGCCACGGCCATCTCGACAACTACGAGTTCATGCGCCGCAAACGGGAGGAGACACCGCCCGAGCAACTGAAGCCTACGCCGCTCCTGACCGGAAAGGACTTGATTTCGGCGGGATTCCGCCCCGGTCCCGCCTTTTCCCGCGTGCTGAGCGCGGTGGAGGACGCGCAGATGGAGCACAAAATCACTACCCGCGAGCAAGCCCTGGAACTTGCACGGGAAATCATGGCACTATAACTGCTCTCGCAAAATGTTGGTAGCTCGGCAAAGATTTTGTGCGCCGGTTACCAACCCGGTAGACGTACTCCTCCGGCGTCTGCCGGTTTTTTTTGTCTGCACTCCTTCGTAGTGACCCCTAATGATCCCGGTCCGTCACCAAATCCGTCACCGCGTAAAGCGCGCTCTGATATGGCGAATCCGGAAATTCATTAATGATCTGCCGCGCCTTCGCCGTAAACTGGTGCGACCTCTCCTGCACCCGCTCAATCGCCCCGTATTTCTGAATCGTCTGCCTCACTCGCTGGAACGGTACCCGCTCATAACTTCGATCGGACAAAATGGTCTGAATATCCTCATGTTCCGGACCGCTCGCGTTCTCCAGGGCGTAAACCAGCGGCAGTGTAACTTTTCCCTCCCGCAAATCGGACCCAACCGGCTTTCCCAGCGTCTTCTCCCGCGCCGTGAAATCCAGCAGGTCGTCGATCAATTGGAACGCCATGCCCAGATTCCAGGCAAACTCCCCCAGTTTCTCCTCGGTCGCCGTATCCGCCCCCGCCGCCACCGCCCCAAGTTTGGCGCAAACCGAAAACAGCCCCGCCGTTTTCCGGTCGACCAGCTCCATGCAGTCCGCTTCGGTAATTCCGATTTTCCCGATCCGCTCCAGTTGAATGAGCTCGCCTTCCACCATCAGCTGAGTCAGGCCGATCAGCAGGTCGAGAATATGGAAATTCCGCTCGCGCAAAGCGATCTGAAAAGCCTGCATATAAAGCCAGTCGCCCGCGAGCACGCACGTGTGATTCCCCCAGCGCGCGTTCGTTGAGGGCCGGCCCCGCCGCGTCTCCGCCATATCGATGATGTCGTCGTGCACCAGAGTGGCGGAATGCAGGATCTCGACCACTGCGGCGAGCCGGATCGCACTTTGTCCCGCGTCTCCCACCAGCCGCGAACACAACAGGAGCAGCGAAGGTCGCAGCCGCTTCCCTCCGCTCGAATGCAAATACTGGGCAATCGTGGCGACCGCTTCCACGGAAGCGACCGATTCCAAGCCGATCTCACGCTCCACTAGCTGTAGGTCGTCGCCCAGCAGGCTGGAGATCTCGCGGGCGCTAAGAATCTGCCCCAACTTACCGGGTTCCATGGGAACTCCCAGTGTACTCATTCGTTTTTAGTGCTGGCAAACAAAGACGTTCGAAGTTAGCGGTGGTAGTCGACGCGATCCGCTCGGCGTCCACGCCCCTCACCTCGGCCAGCTTCCGCGCTGTATGTGCCGTGTAGGCCGGTTCGTTGCGCTTGCCCCGGTGCGGTACCGGCGCCAGATACGGAGCATCCGTCTCCAACAGAAGCCGGTCTTCGGGCGTGATACGCGCGGCTTCGCGGACGCTCTCCGATTTCGGAAACGTCAAGACGCCGCCGAATCCCAAATGAAATCCCAGATCGAGCGCTTCGAGAGCCTGCTCCGCCGTTCCCGTGAAGCAGTGGACAATCCCGGCGCCGCCCCGCCAATGCTCGCGCAGCACGTCCATAGTTTCCGTCCAGGCTTCGCGGGTGTGGATGATCACCGGTTTACCCGCGTCCCGGGCAATCCTCAATTGCTCGAGAAAAACCTCACGCTGCACTTCCGGCGGTGAGAAGTTGTAGTGGAAATCCAGGCCGATCTCGCCCAACGCAACCACCTTCGGCTCGCGAACAAGCGCGCGCAGGTCGTCGAATGTTTTTGCGCTCGCCTTCGATGCATCGTGCGGATGAACACCGACCGTGGCGAGCACCTGCGGATATCCCGCGGCCATCACGATGGCACGGTCCAACTCCGGCGGACCGTCCCCCGTCCCGATGACAAGCATACGCTCCACGCCGGCGTCCGCCGCGCGCGCAAGCACCTCACCCAGATCGCTCGCGAACTGCTCGTGGTCCAGGTGGCAATGAGAATCGACCAGAATCACTTAAGGCGAGCCCCGATCGGGACGTCTTCCAGGAACCCGGCCAGAACCGGCTTCCCGCCTTCGAGTGACGCTGCCACGATCATTCCATTCGATTGGATACCGCGCAGCTTCCGAGGCTCCAGATTTGCGACAATGACCACCTTGCGCCCCACCAGTTGCTCCGGCGGATACGCCAGCGCTATCCCCGCGACGATAGTGCGCGGCTCCGCTTCCGCGATATCCACCTTCATATGCAGCAGCTTATCGGCGCCCTTCACCGGCTCGGCCGAAAGCACCACGCCCACGCGCAGGTCGACCTTGCCGAAATCCTCGATCCCGATCTTCTCGGAGGGCGGCGCGACGTTGGAAGCCTCCGCCGCCGCGGGCGCCGGCTTGCCCAGCAGTTTTGCCTGTTCCGCCGTGACTTTCTCTTCCAGCAGGCGCATCTTGTCCACAGCTTCCTTCACTTCGATGCGTGGAAACACCGCCGAGATGTCACCTATCTTCTGCCCGTGTGGAATCTGACCCCAATCGAGCGATGCATAGCGAACATCCTCCAGAGGAGTGGTCATCCCCAACTGCGCCCAGATCTTCGCCGTCGAATCCGGCAGTACGGGATACAACAGACAACAAGCCACCCGCAGCACGTCCGCCGACGTGGCCAGAACCTCATCCAGCTTCGCCTGGGATGCCTCGTCCTGAGCCCGCGCAAGTTTCCACGGCGCCTGCTCCACGATGAACTTGTCCACCGTAGACAGCAAGGTCCACACGGCTTCCAGGCCCTTCGAAAACTCGAAGCTCTCGAAAGACGCCCGGACGGCGTTGATCGTATCGAGCGTCTCGCTGCTCTTCCGCTCCGGAATCACCCCGCCGCGGTACTGGTTGATCATCGTAAGCGTGCGGCTCACCAGATTCCCCAACCCGTTCGCCAGCTCCGAATTGTAGCGGCCGATCAGCGCGTCGTAGCTGAAGCTGCCGTCCTGTCCGAAAACAATCTCGCGCATCAGAAAGTACCGCAGCGCATCGAAGCCCATCACCTCGCGGATTGGCTCCGCCCGCACAATGTTCCCGCGCGACTTGCTCATCTTGTCGTTCTGAAAGAGGAGTAAACCGTGTGCGTAGATCTGCTTCGGGAGCGGCAGGTCCGCCGCCATCAGGAACGCCGGCCAGAACACCGCATGGAACCGGATAATCTCTTTCCCTACCAAATGCAGGTTCGCCGGCCACCAGTCCGAACCCGAAACCGCGCTCATGTACCCGATCAGCGCGTCGAACCAGACATAGAAAACATGGCGCCCTTCCACCGGCAGCGGAATGCCCCAGTTCAGCGTCGTCCGGCTGATCGAAAGGTCGTTGAGTCCCTGCTTGACGAAGCCGATCACCTCGTTGCGCCGCGAATCCGGTTGCACAAAACCTGGGTTCGCTTCGTAGAAATCCAATAGCCGCTGCGTGAAGGCGGAAAGCTGGAAGAAGTAATTCTCTTCCGTCACGGTTTCAGTAGGGCGTCCGCAATCCGGACAGTTATCGCCCGGCTTCGCGTCGTTTACATAAAGCTCGTCGAACACGCAATACTGCCCCGTGTAACTGCCCTTGTAAATGAAGCCATTGTCCAGACACCTCTGAAAGAGCCATTGGACGGTCTGGTGATGTTTCGGGTCCGTGGTGCGGATAAACGCATCGTACTGGATCCCCAGCGTGTCCCACTGCCGCCGGTACTCCCCCGAAATCGTGGTCGCAAACTCCTCCGGCGTCTTGCCCGCAGCCAGCGCGGAGCGTTCTACTTTCTGGCCGTGCTCGTCCGTCCCCGTCGTGAGAAACACGTCGTCGCCCAGCATCCGCCGGAACCGCTTGATCGTGTCGGCGGCGAGTGTCGAGTAAGTGTGGCCGATGTGAGGCGCTGCATTCACGTAATACAGCGGCGTCGTCAAATAGTATTTCATTTCGAATTATTCAAGTAAGTGTAATTTGCCGCCGCGATGATCTGCTTCAGCGGAATGCCCGTCGCGAGCGCGATTTGCCGGCAGTCTTCATATTCCGGCGCAAACGATCCGTCGCTCCCGACCTTGATCCTGATTCTACCGTGCGGCGTTTCCGCGTCCACCCAGTGCCGCGCCTGCACGCGCCGCTCGGCGTCATAAAGACGCATTCCGAGCGTGGACGTCTCCGCAAAGACGATCGCGCACAGCGCCTCGCGAGTTTCAGGGGTCGCGATCACGCGGAGCAGGGAACCCGGACGGCCCTTCTTCATCTCGAGCGGTTGCAGCGTCGCGTCCAG
>JAOAPQ010000602.1 GCA_025462965.1 Bryobacterales bacterium | reverse complement strand
GGAACAGCGCGAGAAGTTGAAGGCGATCCGGCTCAAGCTGTTGGGGCTGCACAAGCTGCTGCTCGATCGCGAGCGCGCGATCTACGAGAAGCAACACGGGGCGGTGCAATCACCGGGGCAGTTCCTGCAAATCGTCATCGGGAACGAGCAGTTCGAATGGCTCCGGCGACTCTCCGGCCTCATCGTCCAAATGGATGAGATGTTGAGCCGGCGAAGTAAAGCCACGGATGAAGATGCCAGTGCGGTCTGGAACGAGGTCGGGGAACTGCTGATCGTCACGGAAGAGGGCAACGATTTCCAGAGGCGGTATTACGGGGCGATTCAGGATTCCCCGGATGTGGTGATCGCGCACTGCCGGATCGAGCGAATGCTTCAGGGCGTTCCTTAGCATTGCTTAGCCGCCGGGCTTAGCGGCCGGCGCCCGTTTCCAATTCGGCGTCCACCTTCTCCTCGACCTGCTTTCCCCCCGCGGGAAGTCCTATGGTGAAGGTGGAACCCTTCCCTGGCTCGCTCTCTGCGGTGAGGTCTCCGCCCATGAGCCGGCTAAAGCGGCGGGAAAGTGCCAGCCCCAGTCCGGTGCCGCCGTAATGCCGCGACGTGGAAGCATCGGCCTGCGAGAAGGGTTCGAAGATCTGCTCCAGCTTATCCTGGGGGATTCCGATGCCGGTGTCGGAAACACGCACGCGGATCCATGGTGAACCGCCCTGCTCGAAGCGCTCCGCAGCCAACGTGACAGTGCCCCCTTCGGTGAACTTGCAGGCGTTCGACAGCAGATTCAACACGCTCTGGCGGAATTTGGTGAGGTCCGCCACCATGATGCCGAGGCCGGGGGTGCACTGCACGTCCAGGCTATTGCCGTTTTTTTGCGCGAGCGGCTGCATGGTACCGGCGATGTCGCGCAATGCATCCGCGATATCGAGCTCCTCCTGGTATAACTCCATGCGGCCCGCCTCGATCTTCGAGAGATCGAGGACCTCGTTGATGAGCTCGAGAAGGTGTTTACCGGCGGCGTGGACCTTTTGCAGGTCGGGCCGCAACTCGCCGGCGCCCAGCTCTTCCACTTCCTCCTGCAACATCTCGCTGTATCCGATGATGGCGTTCAAGGGGGTACGCAGCTCATGGCTCATGCTGGCAAGGAACTGGCTTTTGGCCATGTTGGCGGATTCCGACGCAGCTTTGGCTTGTTTTAACTCCTCCACGTGCCGCTTGCGTTCGGTAATGTCGCGGATGAAGGCAGTGAAGAGCGCTACGCCCTCGATCGGGATCCGGTTGGCGGATAACTCGATGGGAAACTCGTGTCCATCGGCATGCATTCCCGAAACTTCGATGCGGTTGCCCAGAACGGGGCCTTCACCTTCCGACAGGTAGCGAGCCAGGCCGCTGCGGTGCGCTTCGCGGAGGTTGGGCGGGATGATCAGGTCAGGCAGCTCGCGGCCGATGACATCCTCACGCAGATAGCCGAACGTCTGTTCCGCGGCGGAGTTAAACTCCAGCACGCGGCTGCCGCTATCGATTGTAATGATGCAATCCTGCGAGGTCTGCAACACGGCGCGGTTGCGCGCTTCGCTCTCGCGCAACTCCTGCTCCGCCTGCTTGCGTTGAAGAAACTGCCCGATCTGATTGCCGAGCACCGTGACCGTGAGCATGAGCTCGGGCTCGGGCGAGGTGATCTGGGAGTGCAGGAACTCGACAACTCCGAGCACCTTGCCGCCCGCGAGAATCGGAAATCCGAACCCGCTGCGAAGACCGGTTTGTGCGGCGAAGTCTTTCCTGTGGAAGTCGTCCGCCACAGCGAAGTCTTCGATCCATTTCGGCTCAGCCGAAAGCCATATGGCGCCGGGCAACCCGACGCCCGGGGCGAAGGTGAGGTCGCGCGATATGAGCGCGAACGAACTCCCATTTACCCGCTGGTCGTGCCAGGTTTCGCGGCAGCGCAAGACGTTGGCCGCTTCGTCCACAGTCCAGAGCGCGCCGAAGTCCCAGCCGAGATTCGCGCCGGCGGCTTCCAGGATCTTCTTGAGGGCCGGGTCCACATCCACGGCCGCGGCGAGAATCCGGCTAACAAAATATTGGGCCTGGCGGCGTCGTTCCATCCGCTTGCGCGCGGTGATGTCGTGATAGTAGATGGTCGCGCCCTGGGTTGAAGGAAAAATCCGAATGGCCCACCAAACTTGGAGACGCGGGGAATGATGGTCCAACTCGACCGAGACCTGTTCCCGCACCGCGCGTTGGGCTTCGGTGTAGAGGGGCGTGTGAACGGCGTCGGGAAACACCTCCCATAGGGTCCTGCCGGTGAGGTCCTCCTTTCTCCGGTGCAGCAGGAGCGCGCCTTCATGATTGACATAGGTGAAGCGCCAGTCGTGGTCGCAAGCGGCGAAACCATCGGTGATGCTCTCCAGAATGCTGCTGACCTGCCGGCGCGAGGCTTCGAGCTCCTCTTCGTCACGCTTGCGTTCCGTGGAGTCCCAGCAAACGCCAGTGATGCCGATGCGGCCGCCCTCGCCGAACAGTACCTGGCCGCGGTCGGATATCCAGCGGACCTCACCGTCCGGCCGGATGGTTCGGAACTCGATCTCGTAGTCGCTGGCCTGCTGGCCGGCCTGTGTAACCGACTCGGTCACACGCTCGCGATCATCCGGATGGACACGGTCCAGAAAGGCCTCGTACGTGCCGCCGAATGTACCCGGTGGCAGGCCGTAGATCTGTTCGAGAGCGGCATCCCATTGCACGGTGTTGGTCCGCGCATTCCAGAACCAGGTACCCATGCGCCCCGCGAGAAGAGCCAGGCGAAGACGCCGCTCGGAGGAAGCGAGGGCTTCCTGGGCTTCGCGGCGCAAGGTAACGTCACGCATGGTGACCACCGCACCCTCGACTCTACCTTCGATCACGATGGGCTGCGCGGAATATTCGACGGGAATCGGCGTCCCGCTCTTGTGCCAGGCGACCTCATTCTCGACGCGGGCGCCGCGACCCGTGAAGACGGATTGATAAATGGGACAATCCGCCGC
>JAOAPQ010000328.1 GCA_025462965.1 Bryobacterales bacterium | reverse complement strand
CTGCGCGCGCGGCGCAATGGCCGCAACCAAATCACGATTTGACCGATCGCATGTACCGGGTGATGAACGCGTAGGTCCTGTTCTTAGCTGGCGAAGACTGGTTGGACGAGGCGCTCAAGATACATTCGCAGATCCTGGGGCCAATCCTGGATCAGTTGGCGAAAACGTTCGCCCTCAGAGGAGTAGAGGGCTCGAGACGCCTCTTCATACCCTGGCAAGTTGCCGGCCATGGCAGACATGACACGGCCCGCAGCTTGGGTGGCGAGGCGTTTGGGAATGCCACCTGGCTCCCGCTTTCTTTCCTCTTCGACCAGCCGGCGAATCGCGGC
Organism: Bryobacterales bacterium; assembly: GCA_025462965.1. Classification (GTDB taxonomy): domain Bacteria; phylum Acidobacteriota; class Terriglobia; order Bryobacterales; family Bryobacteraceae; genus JALYXI01. The sequence goes on along the minus strand of JAOAPQ010000328.1, from coordinate 2,653 downwards.
GGAAGCACCATTCGGCTGTTCTTCGAGCCATGCCCAGTGCCGCGGAAGCAGAGAGACTTCGCGGGAAACGACCCCCAATTTCGGTCGACCCGGTCCAAGTCTTGGCTGTTGCGCAAACACCCGGCTCAAGACATCGGCATGGGTTCCGCGAAGATCAAAGTCGACCTGCGCGCCTGTCCGGTCCTCAAACGTCAAAATCAGCGTACTCTGGTCGTTGTCAAATGATGCCTTGAGCGAGGGCAGCACCTCTTCGAGCGATCCTGACCCGATGAGCTTTGTGTCTACAAAGGCTGTGTACGTCCTATTCTCTTCCATTTCCGTTATTTTACCCGGGTAATAAAGCGAGGTCAATATACCCCGGGTAAAATCATGGAACCCGAGTGCAGATCTAACGCGTGAATCCGGGTCCGTTCGAACCGATCCACCATTCCGTGGCCGCCGACTTTTGAGCGCCCCCGATGTCATCGGCGCTTGCCAAGCCGCCCCACAAGACTGCTATCGCTTGTCAGTTCAAGCGTGCGCTCTTCAGGAGCATTTCGAGCGAGACCACTTCGAGGGCCCTCTCGTGCGTCGCCTCGAGACGGACTGTTGCCATGACGCCAGCTTCATAGGATTTCTTCCACGGTTCGACGCACACGCACCAGCCGTCGCCGGCCTTCAGTCCTGGGAAGCCGAATTCGGGGCGGGGAGTGATCAGATCGTTACCGATGGATGCCTGGTGCCGCAGAAAGTCATCGTTCACTACAACGCAGACGGTGTGCCTCCCTACGTCGTCCGGACCGCTGTTGCACTTGCCGTCGCGGTAAAAGCCGGTCAACGGACTTGTGCAGCACGTCTGTAGGACACTTCCTAAAACGTTCTTAACCATTGGCTACAAGATTACCCTGAAACGGCGCTATTTCAGGTAGGCGCGCAACGCACTGACAAGATCGACGGCGGCTCGCGTCTGCTCGTCCGTTGCGCTCCCGCCCTCCGCAAGAATATGGAACCGGATGTGGCCCTCGATCACCTCCGCCATCAGGGCATCCATCGCGCCGCGGCAAGCAGCGATGTTGTGAAGGATGTCGGAGCATTCCGCCTCATGATCGAGCGCCTTCTCGACCGCGGCCACTTGGCCTTTGATCCGTCGGACGCGATTGAGGAGTCTCTTCTTCTCCTCCAGGGTGTGAGCCATAAAAGGTAGTCTTTCACAAAAAATATCTATTACAAAGACTTTACAAGTATACCCACGCCGGTATACCTTGGAATGAGTGGGGCGTGAGCGTCCCATCAATTCCAGGAGAAAGGAGGCCCGTTAATGTCCGAAGGCGGCAGTAGTATGCTGCGCGAACAGCAACTCGATACCGAGTCCGCGGAGCCTCCGTCTCTCACCGGCTTCCGCCCTTAGGCTCGCTAGCGACTGCCATCCGCGCGCTCGCTCCATCTCACGGTCGTTGCTCCAGGTCCGACTATCGCGCGGATATCGCGTCGAGCACGGCGACTGTGACCGCCGCAGGACCGGGAAAATCCTGCAATGACAAGCAATCATCCGGTCGACACCGCTGTCGCACCAAGGTCATTCCGAGTAACTAACAAGTGGGCCGCGAACGCGCTCACGTTCCTAATGGTTTTCGGCCCCGGCCTCATTGTTATGGAGGCCGATAACGATGCCGGCGCGGTCTCTACATATGTGCAGGCGGGAGCGCAGTACGGCATCCATCTTCTGTGGCTGCTCGCGGTGCTGCTGCCGATCACTTACTTCATCCAGGAGATGGTGGTCCGGCTGGGGATCGCCACCGGGCAGGGACACGCCGCGATGATTTACCAGCGATTCGGAAAGTGGTGGGGGTTGTTCTCGCTGGTCGATCTGCAAGTCCTCAACTTCCTGACCCTGGTGACCGAGTTCGCCGCCATCGCTCTCGCGCTTGAGCACCTGAACGTCAAACCGATCATTGGCGTACCGATAGCGGCTTGCGCCCTCACTTTGCTGGTGCTTACGGGAAGCTATCGCCGCTGGGAGCGAATCGTCCTGTTTCTTTGTGTACTTGACCTTGCGTGGTTCGTCCTCGCTTTCAACGCACGTCCCGCGGCGGGTGAAATTCTGAAGAATACTCTGGTTCCGTCATTGCCGGCCGGCGGATTAACGGCGGGCCTCGTGTTTCTGGTCGTGGGGATAGTCGGAACCACGATCGCACCGTGGCAGTTGTTCTTTCAGCAAAGCTGCGTTGCGGACAAGCGGCTCCGTTTCTCCGACCTGAAGTGGGCCCGGCTGGATACGCTGATTGGCGCTGCATTCACGATCATCGTCGCCGGCTGCATGATGATGACCGGCAATGCCGCGCTGCAACACGGGTTTTCTTTCACCGATCCCGGGCAGATGGCAGCGCAGCTCGGCCAGGTGTTCGGACCCTGGTTTCGAACGGGCATTCTGCTGCTCATGGTGAACGCGGCCGCGCTGGGCACAACCGCGATTTCACTCTCCAGCGCGTGGGCTTACGGAGAGGTCAAAGGCTGGCCGCACAGCCTGCAGAAGTCGATCAAAGAAGCTCCAGGCTTCTATGCCGTCTATGTCCTCAGTGTCGGCGCCGCCGCGGGTCTGGTTCTGATACCCAGAGCGCCGCTGCAGCTCATCATCGTGAGCGTGCAGGTACTGGCGGGTATCATGCTGCCGTCC
>JAOAPQ010000578.1 GCA_025462965.1 Bryobacterales bacterium | reverse complement strand
CACGCCGATTGCGGTCGCTAGGCGGCGCGCCGAAAAACCGTGCGTAGCAAGATACACGGCGCCCGTAAAAGCAAACGCCGAACCCGCGCCCTGCAGCAGCCTGCCAGTGTATCCTGCTGTTGCGCTTTGAAACGCTAAAGAGTAGGCATCCGATGGCGAAACGAAAATGCCGATGGGCACCGTTTTTTTCGCGCCGAACGGGTCCAGTGCGGCGCCGGCGGCTGGTTACTTCGGGTCCGGCGCTTCCTGAAGTGACGTTCGTTGCCTTGTGGACACCCCGACTCTCACGCTCTTAACGGAGCAGGTTGACCTTGGCAAGGTCGATGAGCTCGTCGCCACGCCCATTGAGAACCGCTTTCAGGGCGAACAGGCTGAACCCTTTGGCCTGTTCCAAAGTAATGGTCGGTGGCATCGAGAGTTCTTGACGCGACACCACGACCTCCACCAACGCAGGGCCGTCGTGCTTGAGAGCTTGCGCAATCGCGGGTTCTACCTGGTCCGGAGTCTCCGCTCGCACTCCGAGAAGGCCCGCCGCTTCTCCGAGTTTTGCGAAATCCGGATTGTGCAGGTCTGTCCCAAATTCCAAAAATCCGCCCGCCTTCATTTCCAGTTCGACAAACGCCAGCGAATCGTTCCGAAAAACGATCACCTTCACGGGCAATTGATGTTGGCGCAGGGTTAGCACATCGCCCATCAACATGGCAAACCCGCCGTCTCCTGAAAACGAGATCACCTGCCGGCCTGGATGACTTGTCTGAGCGCCGATCGCCTGCGGCAGAGCGTTGGCCATAGAGCCATGCGAGAAGGAACCGAGTAGCCTGCGTTTCCCGTTCATCGTGAGGTACCGCGCGGCCCAGATCGTTGGGGTTCCTACGTCACAGGTGAAAACCGCGTCCTCTGCGGCGAGCTGATCGACAACGCGCGCAACATATTGAGGGTGAATTGGTTTCTTGCCGGAATTGCCGGTTGCCAGGTCGTCGAGGCCCTTGCGCGTCTTTCGATAATGCTCCAGCGACTCCCTCAAGTGCACTTCGTTTTCTTTATCCTGCAGTTTTGGCAGCAGCGCTCGGAGCGTAGTCTTTGTATCGCCGACAAAGCCGAAGTCAACCTTGGTGCGCCGTCCGATCTGTTCGCCGCGAAGATCGATCTGCACGATCGTTGCGTGCTCAGGGAAGAAGTTCTCATACGGGAAATCGGTCCCAATCATCACCAGAACTTCGCAGTTCATCATCGCCAGATAGCCCGAAGAGAATCCGAGCAGCCCTGTCATCCCCACATCGAACGGGTTGTCGTATTCGATAAATTCTTTCCCGCGCATTGCGTGCACGATGGGAGCTTTCAGCCTTCCTGCGAGTGCGATGAGCTCTGTGTGGGCTCCGGCACAACCGGCTCCTGCAAGGATGGTGATGTTCCTCGACCGGTTCAGGACGTCCGCGAGTATGTTGATTTCGTCTTCGGAAGGAGAGACGTTTGGCGGCGCGTCATTAAACCGCACCCGCGGGCTCTGGATAACAGCTTCTTTCAACGCGACGTCGCCAGGCATCGCAACCACCGCGACTCCGCGCCGAGCGATCGCAGTTTGCATCGCAATCTCGAGCACGCGGGGCATCTGCTCAGGCTGCGAGACCAGCTCGCAGTAATGGCTGCACTGCCCGAAGAGATAATCAGGATGAGTCTCCTGAAAATAGTTACTTCCAATTTCCTTGCTTGGAATTTGCGCAGCAATCGCCAGGACGGGTACGCGGCTGCGGTGGCAATCGTAGAGCCCGTTGATCAAATGGAGATTGCCCGGGCCGCAACTGCCGGCGCAGACCGCCATGCTTCCCGTGAGATGCGCTTCCGCTCCCGCGGCAAAAGCTGCCGTCTCTTCATGTCTGACATGAATCCACTGCAGGCTCTTGCTCGTACGAATTGAGTCAGTGATACCGTTCAGCGAGTCACCACAAAGCCCATAGATCCTTCGAACTCCTGCGTCGGCAAGGACTTCCACCAGCAAATCCGCTACTTTTTTCTTCGCCATCGACAGACCGCTTCTCGCGCTGTGCGCGCGCAATTTCGCTTCCACTCAAATTGCCGATCAGAAACAGCCGCCCGCGAAATCAATGCTGCCGGCGGGGACGATAGGCCGTCACAGTGACGATGCCTGTCGCCGACATTTCGTCGCCTCAACGTCGTCGCATCAGGACAACAGCCGATTCACCTACTCGAAACAGTTCGGATGGGGGATTCGCGACGCGCACTCGAACCGAATATCGCGATGCGAGATGCACCCAATTCAGCGTCCGTTGCACATCTTCGAAGGCGAGGACTCCGGCCATGAGTGCGCGGTGGCGTCGGTGGAATCCAGCCCTATCAGCCGCTGAAGGAAAGAAGACGCCCGGGGATCGCGCGCCGTATCGCTGACCGTGCCGCGCCTTTGAGGGCAGGGATAAATTCCGGGTTGATTTTCAGTACCGCTTCGAATTCCTCGGGACTCCCGCCCGTGCGTTTCATCCCTCCCAGGGCGAGACCACGCACGGTCATGAGGAAGACGTCGCCCGGGCAGTTTTTCAGCGCCGCGTCGGCAAACTGCAAGGCGACATCGTAGCGCTGTTCCCGCAAAGCCTCGGCAAGGGAATCGGCTTTCAGCGGCTGGATTGCCGCGAGCATCGCCACGATCCTGTGAGAAGCGCGAGCGAGAGATTTTGCGCAGTACGGCATTTTCACTCACATCCTGTTCATCGACAGATTTGAAACCACCGGTTCCGCACGACGGAGCAGTGTCGATTCGCCGATGCGAAGCTCCGCCGGCAGTCGGATCTGAATGGGCGTGGAGGGTTCACCGGATTCCACCTGTCGCAGCAATAACTCCACACCCTGGTAACCGATTTGATAGGCAGGCTGAATCACCGAGGTAACCTCAGGCGAAAAGCTGCCGTTGCCCGGCACTTCATCGAAAACCGCTAGCGCCAGATCGCTGGGACACCGCAATCCGAGTTCTTTCACCGCCCGCAGCGCTCCCAGCGCCATCATGCCATTTGTAACGTACAGCGCCGTTGGATTGAGCCCACTCAGCAGCAGTTGTTTCGCTAAAAGGTAACCGCTGTTGGCACGAAAATCGCCGGTCATAATCAATTCCGGGTCTATCGCAATGCCAGCCTCGGTCAGCACGTTCCTATACCCCTGCAGCCGATCGCGCGCGGTCTGCAGTTCCGAATTGCCATTGATGATCGCTATGCGGCAATGCCCCATGGAAATCAGGTGACGCATGCACATCTCCGAACCCGTGATCGCGTCCGTCGTGACAGCGCTGACGGAGAGACCCTCGGGCACCCGGTCCAGACAGACGACGGGAATCTTCGAAGCGATAACTCTCCGGATGTGCTCCATATCGCCGCCGTTCGGCGCGACCACGAGGAGTATTCCATCCACGCGCCGGCTCCGAAGTACCGCGAGTACGCGCTTCTCCCGCTCCAGTTGATCGTCGGTGTTCGAGGCGATCACCAGATAACCGTGCTCGATGGCGGCGTCTTCGGCGCCTCTTGCGAGTTGAGGGAAGAATGGGTTGGTGATATCGGAAATCACCATGCCGAGCAGATGGGTCCGGCTCGTCTTGAGGCTGCGGGCAGCGTGGCTCGGATGGTAGTCCAGCAGCCGGATGACTTTGTTGACGCGCTCGCGGATTTTGTTGTTAACAGTGCTTGCCCCCCGAAGCACATTGGAGACAGTACCCACTGAAACTCCAGCCTTCCGCGCAACTTCCTTGATGGTAGCCATGCTCCCCCTAGCTTAGTTCCGGCCTAGTTCCGAAGCCTAGTTCCGGCACGCCGGCTCGTGGCCTTCCTCCCTTGCGTCCTGGGGTGTGTTCGGTTCGTGTATGAATTGATTCATAACACACTAGGCACGCAAAAATCGCGAGTTTACTAAAATTCTTGACTACAAATTATCGCCGTGATAGAGTTCATGGCAATTCGGTGTATCGATTCACGGATACGCCGCCAAGAGGAGATTCGCACCATGAAACGCATTCTCGGGACACTGTACGTCCTTTTGCTGGCCGCACAGCTTTCTGTTGCCCAATACACCAGCGGAGTCGAAGGAACGGCGCTGGATCAAACCGGATCGCCGCTCCCTAACGCGAAGGTTCTGGTGACGAACGAGGCCACGCAGGTGACCCGTGAAACGACGACGAACGGCAGCGGCTACTTTCGCGCGTCGGAACTCTTGCCGGGTATCTACCGTGTTGAAGTCCAACTGGTCGGGTTCCAGAACTGGGTCGAGCGTTCCGTTCAGATCGACGCGAACCAGATGCGGTCCGTCTATCCGAAACTGCAGGTAGGGGAGCAAAGCGCGCATATCGAGGTGAGTGCGACTGCGGAAGGAATCGAGACGGGCAAGAGTTCGGTGGCGACGAGCATAGCGGCTGCCACCATGGAAACCGCGCCGATGCCGTCTCGTAACATCTACGCGGCCGTCGCTTTCATCGCGCCCGGTGTCACGGGGGCTGGGAAAGTATTTGGCAGCGGCTCATCGGCCGGGCAGGACAGCTTTCAGGCCGAACCCGGGTTCCAGATCAACTCCGCCGGACAGCGTCAGGAGACGAACGAATACCAGGTGGATGGCTCCAGCGTGAACGGAAACTCGCGCGACGGTATCGCGAACTTAACGCCCGAGCCCGACACGGTTCAGGAGATGCGTGTTTCAGCCGCTTCCTTCACTGCCGAGCGGGGCCACAACAGCGGAGCACTGATTGAGGTCTATACGAAATCCGGAACCAACGACCTCCATGGAACGTTGTCCGAATTCCACACCAATAACCAGCTGACCAGCCGAACCGTTTTCCAAAGCGCCGTTCCCGTCTTCCGGCGCAACGAATTCGGATTCACCGCGGGAGGGCCGGCGATCAAGAACCGCACGTTTCTGTTCGGGTCGTACCATCGGCTGGCATCCTCGGCTTCGCAGACGGATGTTGTGCCTGTGGAAACGCCGCAGTTTCTCAGCTTCCTGAAGCAGAATTACCCCAACAACATATCCACACGGATTTTGAGCACTGCTGTCCCGGGAGCCTACCCGGTTGCGAACTTCCTGACTGTGGCTGATATTCAGTCGCGAACTCCTGGCCGGAACCCGGTGCCGGCCTCATGGGCGCCCAACATGCCCGTTCTGGGAACAGCGTTCATCAACGAGACACTCACCCGGCCGGCAGGCCAGTGGAATACGCGCCTCGATCAGTACGCCCGAAGCTTCCGTGACCGCGTGTTCTTCAATTACTTTAACTATTTCTCGAACGCACAGACGGCCAATCCACGGCCGATCCAGCGGATCACGCAGCCTAACTACGGCATGTACGGTAAAGCGAACTGGAGCCACACATTTTCGCCGTCGCTCGTCAACGAGGCGTCTATGACGCTTGGCCGCGTAGACGGAGCTACGCCGCCAACGGTCGATCCCAGTCTGCCGAGCATCACCGTCACCGGACTACAGGGATTCAGCCAAAGCCAAATCGGCTGGGTGCATGCAAACTACAACTGGCATGACGTCGTCTCCTGGATGCGTGGCAACCATAGCCTGAAATTCGGAGTCGACATCGACCGTCAACACGATCTGGATAACTTCACCCCCAGTTATGCGCGGCCTACGTTCACGTTTGCCAACGTTCTCGACTTTGCGCAGGATACGCCCTATCTGCAGAGCGGCCCGACGATCGATACACGAACCCAGACGATCGCAAACAACCTTTACACACGCGTTCACATGACTTATGTGAGCGGCTTTATACAGGATGACTGGAAGGTGCGGCGTAATTTTACGTTGAATCTGGGGCTGCGCTACGAATACTACGGCCACGTGGGGCAAGTCGACCGCAGCGGGACCCCGCTGTCCCTCTTTACGCCGGGAACGGGAGCGACGTTCAATGAACAGATCGCGAGCGGGAGCATGCGGGTTACCGGAAACGGCTTGGTTTCGACAAATACGCCGCAGGGTTGGAATCCCAGGATTGGCTTCGGATGGGATGTTTTCGGCAACGGCAGTCTTGCCGTGCGTGGTGGTTACGGCTGGTTTTATAACCGCGTCGGAGACCTTTCGTGGGCTGGAGGGAGAGCCAATCCCCCGTTTGGGCAGGTAACTTTCGACGTCCGGAATGGCCAGACCCTGAAGTATTCGCTCGGAAGTCCGAATGGACTCTTCTTCCCTTTGCCGGACGGAGTGCAATTCAAGCTGAACGACCGCGGCGGTTTGGTGGGAACTCCACTGACCGTATACGGTGTCAATCCCCAATTTGACGAGCCGCGCGTACAGGTATGGAATCTGCAAATCCAGAAGTCCCTTACCAAATCCATAATTGTTGAGGCGGATTACATTGGCAATCACGGTAACAACCTTTACCTGCAAACGAATGCCAATCGGTTCGCCGGCGATCTGCTGGCGCACAATGGCTCCCTCACCAGGCTGAATCCGGCGTTTGGGCCGATCATATATGGGCGCACGATAGGCTATTCGGATGGCCATTATGGCTCGTTTCTAGTGAGTAAGCGATTCTCGAAAGGAATCTCAGCCAAAGGAGTTTACACGTTCGGCAAGTCGACGGATCTGACCTCAAGCAATGACAACGGTGTTGCCGGCGGTCAGAATGTCTTCGATGTCGCGAACCCTTTTGCGCAGCACGCCCGGTCGGACTATAACGTGGCGCGCCGTTTCACTTTCGATGCCGTGTACGCGATCCCGTCGCCTTTCCGCAACGAACTCGCAAAGAGGATAGCGGGCGGCTGGGAACTCTCGGCGATTGCGATCCTGCAGAGCGGTCTTCCGTTCTCCGTGATCACCACCGCTCCGTATCCGAAGGGCGACTTCAATGCGGACGGCCAGAATTACGATGCTCCGAATACGCCGGCCTTTGGGAATTCAAAGTCTTCGTCACGAAGCAACTTCCTGACCGGGATCTTCCCCGTATCAGCCTTTCCTCTTCCCTCGCCGGGGCAGGAGGGCAATCTGGGAAGGAATACGTTCGACGGACCAGGATTGGCGAACATCAATCTGAACATTGTGAAAAACACGAAGGTCCCATGGTTCGTCAGGGAAGGGGCCACCCTTCAGATTCGCGGCGAGGTCTTCAACTTGTGGAACCGGGTTAACTTATTGAACCCGGTGGGCGATTTATCCAGCTCGCTGTTCGGACGATCGACCAGCCAGAATCTGCCCCGATCTGTTACGCTAGGCGCCCGTATCCAGTTCTGATGATGCTACCCGGAGATAATTCATGCTGAAGAAAATAGTTGCGCTTACCGCTATCGCCGCCGCCTCCTTTTCAGTGTCCGCCCAGGATCCGGCGATACGCCAGCAGGGTTTTCATATCGAGGGTCCGCCCACACGCGCCGTATTCAATAAATGGATAGCGGACATGAAGCGCTGGCGGATGGAGTATCGGAAGCGGATCGGGTACGACGGCTCCGAGTACGAACGCCCGGAGCTGAAATGGACACAGAGCAGTTTTATGCAGCCGCAAATGATGGTGGAGGATCGTTATTTCTTCGAACCCGAGTCGGGCAAATATACGGTCGACAGGTATCTTGGCGATCTGGACAAACGGTTTGGCGGCATCGATGCGGTGCTGGTCTGGCCCACTTATCCCAACATCGGAATCGACGACCGGAGCCAGTTCGATCATTTTCGCGACATGCCCGGCGGTATCGCAGGAATCAAACAGTTAGTGGCGGACTTTCATCGGCGCGGCGTACGTGTTCTCTTTCCCATGATGCTGTGGGATCAGGGCACACGCGATGTTGGGCAGGCAGAATCGAAAGCGCTCGCCGAAGAACTGGCTGAAGTGGGTGCGGATGGTATTAATGGAGATACGATGCAGGCGGTGCCCCGCGAGTATCGCATTGCTTCCGACAGGACGGGACATCCGCTCGCCTTCGAACCTGAGCGGCTTACCGTGGATGAAGCGCTGGCTTACAACCAGATGAACTGGGGCCCGGCGACGGCGCCCGCCGCCGCAGCAGGGCCAGGCCCGCCGCGTCCCGCTACTGTGCCCGAGCCGGAACTGGTTTCAAAATACAAATGGCTGGAACCGCGGCATATGACGCACATCTCCGACCGCTGGCAAAGGGACAAGAATATCGATCTCCAGTATGCGTTTTTCAATGGCGTCGGCATGGAGACGTGGGAAAACATCTGGGGCATCTGGAATCAGATGACTCCGCGGGATTCCGAGACGGTGCGGCGTATCGCGCGAATTGAGCGCAGGTTTGCCGGCAACCTCGTCAGTGCTGACTGGGAGCCCCACACGCCGATGCTGCAGACGGGTATCTATGCCAGTAAGTGGCCAGGAAGCGATCGCACGGTCTGGACCATCGTGAACAAGAACGAGTTCGACGTGGAAGGTCCGCAGATCGCGGTCCGGCAGCGCGAAGGGCAACGTTACTTCGATCTTTGGCATGGAACCGAGCTGAAACCCGTGACGAAGGGTAGTTCACTGGAGTGCAGTTTTTCGATTGAGGCCGACGGCTACGGCGCGATGCTTGCGATTGACGCTGCCGCCGTGGATACGGAACTCAATACCTTTCTGGCGGGGATGCATGAACTGAGCAAGGCGAGGCTGGACAGCTTTTCCAAGGAGCGCAATGTCCTGCAGCAGAAGGTAACGGCGATCCCATCTGTCAAACCAGCGGTCAACCCCCCGGCGGGAATGCTTCGCATCCCCGGTGGGAGTTTCGTGTTTGAGGTGTCGGGTATCGAGATTGAGGGCGATAACCAAATTGGGGTGGATGTGCAGTACCCGTGGGAGAACGTGGCGCGCAGAGCGCACCGTTCCATGGTTCAGATCAAATCGTTCCACATGGACCGCTACCCTGTTACAAATGCGGCTTTCAAAAAATTTCTGGAGGCCGCGAAGTACCATCCAGCGGACGATCACAACTTTTTAAAGGATTGGAAAAATGGTAACTTTCCGGATGGCTGGGCGAACAAACCGGTAACCTGGGTATCGCTCGAAGATGCACGCGCCTACGCTCGCTGGGCGGGCAAGCGCTTACCTCACGAATGGGAATGGCAATACGCGGCCCAAGGCGATGACCGACGCCTTTATCCCTGGGGTGAGCAGTGGGACCCGGCCGCCGTGCCGATTCCGGAGAAGGGACGTGTTCTTCGTGGTCCCGATGATGTTTCCGCTCATCCGCGCGGTGCAAGCCCATTTGGCGTGGAAGACCTCACGGGCAACGTCTGGCAGTGGACCGACGAATATTCGGACGACCACACGCGCGCAGGAATTCTGCGTGGCGGCAGTTACTACCAGCCGCAAGGTTCTCGCTGGTATTTCCCGCAGGCCTACAAGCTGAACGAACATGGAAAGCTGCTGCTGATGGCCCCCTCGAAGGACCGTTCGGGCACTCTCGGGTTCCGTTGCGTGGTGGATGCCGAATAATGCCGATGAGCAATAAACGGATATTTGTCCTGGGCAGCGCCAATGTAGATTTTGTTATCCCGCTCGACCGCCTGCCGCGCGAGGGAGAAACGCTGGCAGGCGGCGACCTTACAATATTCCCAGGCGGTAAAGGCGCCAACCAGGCCTACGCCGCGGCAAGACTCGGCGGAAACGTCGCGATGATTGCGGCCGTCGGTCTGGATGCGTTTGGGACGGAGTTGTTAGAGAAGCTTTCGGCGGGCGGAGTCGATATCAGTCTGGTGGAAAGGTCGGACAGACCAACTGGTTGTGCGTGCATCTATGTGCTGCCGGCGGGCCGGAACGCGATCGTCATATCACCGGGGGCCAACGCGATGTTGGATCCCGAAACTGCGATGTCGAAGCTCCAAAGCCTGAGTAAGGGTGACTTCCTGCTGGCGCAGCTCGAAACGCCATTGGAGACGGTTGAGGCGGCGTTCGCATACGCAAAATACTGTGGCGCGACGACGGTTCTGGATCCGGCGCCGGCCCGGTGCCTCCCCGTGACGTTGCTGGCGAACGTGGATATCCTGACGCCCAACCAAACCGAAGCTGGGATTTTGCTGGGCGCGCCTCAACTTCAGATTGAGAACTTTAAGGATGCGGATATCGTGGCAGAGCGTCTGCTCGGGTTGGGACCGCGCGCCGTGATGTTGAAACTCGGCGGTGTAGGGTGTCTCTATTCCAACGGTTCCGAACGCGCTCGCGCCGAAGCATTCCGCGTCAATCCGGTGGATACGACTGCCGCGGGCGACGAGTTCAATGCAGCGCTCTCAGTCATTCTCGCGGAAGGTGCTTCCATGCCGTTCGCAATGCGTTTCGCGAACGCGGCTGCCGCCATTTCGGTCACCCGGCCCGGCGCGCAGAGCTCAGCGCCGGACCGCATTGAAGTGGAGCAGTTTCTCGAATACGTTCCAGTTCCTTGACCCTCCGGAATTCCATAAAGGATTAATCCATGTTCATCGTCGACAATATCGGACTGGCAATCGTCTTTTGCGTGATCACCATGCTCGGCTGGGGTTCATGGGCCAACACTTTGAAGTTGGCGGGGAAGGACAAATGGCAGTTCCCGCTCTATTATTGGGACTACGCGATCGGTGTCTTTGCCCTGAGTATCGTGATGATGGCGACCCTTGGCGTCGCCGGAACGGCCGGCATGGGTTCGTTTGCGAATCTGTCCCAAGCCGAAGGCGGACCGATATTAAGGGCTTTCCTGAGCGGGGTTCTTTTTAACGTTTCGAACATCCTGCTGGTAGTCGCGATCGACGCCGCTGGAATGTCCGTTGCGTTTCCCGTGGGCGTAGGCCTGGCACTGGTGATCGGCACCCTCGCGAGTTATGTGCAATCCCCGAAGGGGAACGGCGGGTTACTGTTCGCGGGCGTGGCATTCGTCGTGTGCGCCATGTGTCTGTCCGCCGTGGCCTACAGCAAACTCCCGCCGCGCGGTGAAGTCAGCTGGTCGCGCGGCGTCGTATTCGCGGTGATCGCCGGTTGTCTGATGGGCCTCTTCTATCCTGAGTTGTTGAAATCCGTCTCGCCTGATTTTGGCGGAGGAACTATACGGGGCGGATATCTGACGCCTTACACCGCACTCCTTCTTTTTGGTGCTGGCCTGCTTGTCAGCAACGTGGTAGTAAACACGATATTTATGCGGGCGGCCGGCCTTACCTATACGGACTATCTGCGGGGCACGTTCAAACTGCACTCCCTGGGGTTTCTTGGCGGTCTGATCTGGATGTTAGCTTTGACCCTGAACGTAATCGCCTCCGGTGTGGCGGGTCCCGCGATTTCGTACGCGCTCGGTCAGGGCGCAACGCTGGTCGCTGCCATTTGGGGCGTCTTCATCTGGAAGGAGTTCCGTAGTGCTCCGAAGGGCGTTAGGAAGTATATCGGAATCATGTTCGCCTGCTACGCTGGCGGGTTGGCGCTCATCGGGATGGCCACCCTGTAAACAGGCCGCATCACCTCGTCGCCGCAGATTCGTTTTGTTTCAGCCCCCCAGCATTTTCTCATTGAAGAATGAGCCTGGAAGGCAGGAGGGAAGGGACCGGCTGAGGGGTTCCTTCTTTGGGTTGGATTTTGAAAATAAACAGTCGTGGCCGGCGGTGGGAATGTGGGAATCGC
>JAOAPQ010000570.1 GCA_025462965.1 Bryobacterales bacterium | reverse complement strand
CGCGATGGTGTTTCTGACGTTGATCGGGTCGCTGGTCGGTTTTACGTGCTACATCTGGCTGCTGGGGCATTGCCCGCCCACGCAGGTGGCTACTTACGCGTATGTGAATCCGATCATAGCGTTGATTCTCGGCTGGGTGATCGCGAGGGAGCAGCTTACGCTGAAATCGCTGATCGCGAGCGTGATTGTGGTTGGCTCGGTCGCGACGATTATTTCGGCGCGCAAAGCCGTTGTAACGCGCCGTACTTAGTGTGTGTTTCGGTAGCACCGAACAAACGCGGCTGTCGCCGCGTGTCCCCCCTCGGCTGGGTGATCGCGAGGGAGCAGCTTACGCTGAAGTCGCTGATCGCGAGCGCGATTGTGGTTGGCTCGGTCGCGACAATCATTTCGGCGCGCAAGGCGGTTGTAACACGCCGTACTTAGTGAACGCGGCTGTCGCCCTAGTGGAGTCCGACGTTTCCGTGGACGGATTCGAGCAGTTTGGCTGAATCGTAACCCACACCATCTTTGAAGACGATGCGAACATTCTCGATATCGGAGATGCGGCTGGACGGATCGCCTTCGATGACGGCGAGATCCGCTTGTTTACCGGGCGCGATGGACCCAACGCGATCCTCCATGCCGAGGAATCTGGCGCCATTGAACGTGGCAATATGGATAGCCTCTATGGGCGTGAAGCCTCCGCCAACCATGAGCTCGATGTTGCGTTGATCGGCGAAGCCGGCCAGCGCGCTGCCGTTGCCCGTGGGATCCGCGCCCGCGACGAGCAGGCCGCCGGCCTTCACAAAGGCTCGCTCGAACTCTACTTCCTTGCTCACTCGCAACGCGCTGACCTGATGCGCGGTCTCCGGCAGGCGGTCGCGCGCGGAGAGATAGTTCAGGGCGGTCTGCGGCGAAAGCGCGTCGAGGAAGCGCTGCTGGAGCGGCGGCGAGTCTTCGAAGACGGCCAGGGTGGACGTGACGGCGACGCCGCGCACGATGAGCTCGCGAATCATCCGCTGCACCGGTTCGCCCGAGATGTCGAGATTTTTGAGGTCCGCGGCGGTGGTCTGGGGACATACGTCGGGCTGCTTACCGGGTTGTAATTCGGTATCGACGATGATGCCGTGCTCCAGGTTATCTATTCCCAGCTCAGCCGCTTCACGGAAGCCGACCGAGCAAAGGTGCCCCGTCACCTTGAGCTTCCGGGCGTGCGCGGCTTTGATGGCCGCGGCCAACTCGGCGCGAGTGATGTGCATGTATGCCTTGAACGAGGTAGCGCCCAGGTCGGCCCAATACTCGACGAATTTGCGGGCGTCCTCGGGACCGCGCAGCTCCAGCATTTGCGGTGTGAAGCTGCCGGGACCTTCCAAATAGCCCGCCGTGACGTGCATCTTGGGGCCCGGTGTGCGGCCTTCATCGATCTGCTTCTTTACCGCGAGATCCGTCTGGACCTCGAGGCCGCCGGCAGTGCGCGCAGTGGTTACGCCGCTCGCCAGGTAGAGCCGCGGGAAGCTGAAGGCATGTTCGATGTAGATGGGAACTCCGCGCCCGGAAGGGTAGAACAGGTGCTCGTGCATCCCGACCAGCCCGGGGATCACGGTGTAGTTCGGCAAATCGAGGCGCTCCGCGCCGGCCGGGATGCTGACATCGCCCCTATTCCCGACAGCCTGGATGCGGCCCTGGCTGATGACGATGGTCTGATCCGAACGCGAGGGTGCGCCGGTTCCATCGATAACACGAACGTGCGTTAAGGCAATTACGGGCGCGCTGACGCGAATGAACGACTGCTGCTGTCCCGCCAGGGAGGCGGCCAGCACTACAGCCAGGAAACCAGGACGCATTCCGCTATTCTAATTCCCTGTCGTTAGCACCACGCGGAATTTGGCTTTCCCGCTCATCATGCGGTCATATGCTTCCGAGGCGCGTTCCAACGGGAAAATCTCGTTCATGGACCTGACGCCGCTGAGGACGCTGAAGTTCATGGTGTCCTCGGAGTCCAGGGATGTGCCGGAGGCCCAGCCCTGGGTGGAACGGCGCTGGCTAATGAGCGCGAGGGAATTCAGCTCGATTGGGTCGCCCGCCGCGCCCACGATGAGCAACTGGCCGTTGATGCCAAGTCCGTCGATTGTTGCGGCCATGGCTTTGCCGCTCGTTACGGTCGCGAGAACGACCCTGGCTCCGCCGAGTTTTGTGAGAGCCTGCGCGACGTTTTCGGTTTCGCTATCGATATATACTTGGGCGCCGAGTTTGCGCGCGAGCGGCTCTTTGTCTTTGCCGCGCGCGATAGCGACGGTACGGAAACCCATTTTTGCGGCGAACTGGACGCCCAGATGGCCGAGACCGCCAATTCCGAGGATAGCGACCAGATCGCCGGCAACGGCGCCGCTATTTCGCAGCGAGTTGAAGGTTGTGAGACCGGCGCAGACGAGGGGACCGGCATCGATGGCGGAGAGTTCATCCGGTATCGATGCCAGGGCCTGGAAGGGCGCGATCATGTAATCGGCATACCCGCCGTCGTAGGAAATCCCGGGAATCAGGAGGTTTACGCAGGTGATGAAGTCGCCGCGCCTGCAGGACTTGCAGTGGCCGCAATGACCGCCGTGCCAACCGACGCCGACGCGCTGGCCCGCTTTCCAATCGGGCACATTCGGTCCGAGTGCATCGATGACGCCTGCGACCTCGTGTCCTGGGACACGGGGGTAACGAATGCCCGGCATATGTCCTTCTTTGGTGACGGAGTCACCGTGACAAATGCCACAAGCCTGAACTTTGACGCGAACATGACCTGGACCGGGTTCCGGAATATCCCGTTCCACGATCTCGAAAGGCCCATTCGCGTGGGCAATTTGAGCTGCGCGCATTTTCGCCATGAGGCTTAGATATCGCAAACCTCAGGTTGGCGTCAACAAGGATGGCGAGGGCACTTCGGCCGCGTAAAACAGCTTGATCCGCCGCGCTGCCGCCTTGCCGACCTGGCCCGCCAGATCTTCTTCGCTCGCCGCACGCACCTGTTCCGAGCTCCCGAAATGCTTCAGGAGTCTTGTGCGCGTTTTTTCGCCGATCCCCGGGATCTGGTCCAATTCCGAGGTGAGGCGGGCGGCATTCCGGCGCGTGCGGTGGAAAGTGACCGCGAAGCGATGCGCTTCGTCGCGGATGGTCTGGACCAGATGCAGGATGGGCGAAAAGCGGTCCAGCACGACCGGTTCGTTTTCCTGGCCGAGCACGTAGATGATTTCCTCACGCTTGGCGATGGAAGCCAGCTGCTGGTTAATGATGCCGATGGATTCGAGCGCGTCGGCCGCTGCGTGAAGCTGGCCCAGGCCGCCATCGATCAGGACCAGGCCGGGCATCGGCCCGTTCTCCTGCTGCAAGCGCGAATAGCGGCGCGTCACTACCTCGTGCATACTGGCAAAATCGTTGTTGCCTTCCACGGTACGAATGATGAACTTGCGGTAGTCGGCTTTCTTCATGCGGCCGTCTTCCCACACGACCATGCTTGCGACCTTGTCGGTCCCGGAGATATGCGAGATGTCGAAGCACTCGATACGGCGGGGCGCTTCCGGCAGATTCAGCGCGTCCTGCAAGGCTTCCTGAATTGCCAGAGAAGACGGCTTCATGACGCGAAAGCGCGCGTCGAAGCTGTGCTTCGCGTTTGTTTCCACCAGGTTCAGCATCGCCTTTTTCTGACCGCGCTGAGGCGTCACGATCTCAACCGACCGGTTCTTCTTCTCCGCCAGGAGCTCCTCCATGGTTTCGCGGTCTTCGAAGTCCACCGGCACGTGGATGCAGCTGGGCACGTACTGCTGATCGAGGTAGATCTGCAGTAGCAGAGAAGAGAAGAACTCCGCCGGCTCGAACTCGTGCCGGTCTTCCCAGAAGAATTCGCGCCGGTCCACAATCTGGCCGTTGCGCAGGTGGAATAAATTCACGGCGACGAGCGGCGGTTCGGCGTAGTAGGCGAAGATGTCGGCGTCGTCCTTGTTGGCGGACGCCATCTTCTGGCGCTGATCCATCTCTTCTACGGTGGAGAGCAGATCGCGCAGGGAAGCGGCTTCTTCGAAACGCATGTCCACGGCGGCGGCGTCCATGCGGCCGCGGAGCTCGCGCGCGAGATCGCCATGCCGGCCTTCCAGAAACAGCCGCGTATCCCGAACCGCGCGGGCGTAGACGTCATCGGCCACCAGGCCCTCGACGCACGGCCCGAGGCAGCGATGAATGTGGTATTGCAGGCACGGCTTGGGATGGTATCGCGTGAGATCCACCTTGCAAGAAGGCAGTTTGAAATGGCGATGGATGAAATTTACCAGGCGGTATGCCAGGTTTGCCGGAAAATAGGGGCCGTAGTAAGTGGAACCGTCCTTGCGAAGGCGGCGGGTGACGAAGACTTTCGGGTATCGCTCCTTCGTGAGTTTGATATACGGATAGGTCTTATCGTCGCGCAGGAGCACGTTGAAGCGCGGCTGATATTGCTTGATGAGATTGTTCTCGAGCGCGAGCGCTTCCTTCTCGTTATCGACCAGAATGTAATCGACGTCGCGGGCTTCGGAGATGAGCGATCCGGTCTTGCGATCGGCGAGCTTGTCTTCGGAGAAATAGCTGCGGACACGGAGGCGCAGGCTTTTGGCTTTGCCGACGTAGATGATCCGGGCCGCGTCGTCCTTGTACAGATACACTCCGGGCGCGAGAGGGAGCTGCGAAACTTTTTCACGGAGAGACTGGGACACCGGAGACACTTCTATTATCGCAAGAGGGTGTGCGGAGGGCTAAACTAAGGGCAGAATATGTCTTCCTGGTTGATTTCCGCGCTGCTGGTCTCGGCGATGGGTGGGCCCGCGTTTCCGCAGGAGCAACCCAAGCCGAAGGCTCCCCCGAAGATGGAGGAACTGCCTCCGGAGGAAGACGCTTCGTTGAAGCCGAAGGAGTACAGCTTCAATCCGCTGCAGGCCGAAACAGAGATGAACACCGGAAAATACTATTTTCACCGGGGGAAATATCGCGCGGCCGCGGAGCGCTTCCGGGAGGCCACGCGATGGAATCCAACGCTCGCCGAGGCGTATGAGCGCCTGGGTGCGGCGGAGGAGAAGCAGCACGATCAAAAGGCGGCGCGCGAAGCTTATTCCAAGTACCTGGAAATGGCCCCGGACGCCAAAGACGCGAAAGAGATTAAAAAGAAAATTTCGAAGATGTAGGGCGCGTTACCAGACCATCCCGAGCTCTACCGTGTAGCCGCGCGGTTCCACAAAATGCGTTCCGCTGAACGTGGAAAGAAAGTTGTACAGCGCGACCTTGTTCGTCAGATTTACGGCGGTGAAACGGGCCGTGAAGCGCGGACGGTCCTTGTGCGCATGGAAGATGTCGTCGATTCCGACACCGACGTCGAAAAGATTGCGCGGCGCCATGCGCGGCGGGTTGGTATCGTCGTTTTCCGTACCCGGCGCGGGAATTCTGAGGAGATTCGCGCTCGCGAGCCCGGCGCAGCTTGTGATCGGGTTGTTAATGGTGGCGTAGGTACCGCCGCAGTGGAACTGAATCGCGGCTTGCTGATCGCCGGTGAGACTGAAAGCACTGGCCAGATCCGGCACTCTGCCGGCCACCAAGCCGCTATCGTAGCGCCAGGTGAAATCTATCCACGGCCCATTTCTCGGGCGCTGATAGCGGACGTTTGTGGTCTGCTGCAAAGCCTCGTCGTGGTCGATGCGGAAGACGCTGTTGTTCAGGGGAGAGTTGAAGATCAGGCCGCCGATTTCCGGTCCAAAAAAACGGGCGCGGGTGTGGCCGAGCGTCGTGTACGCACTCAAGCCTTTATACTCCGCCAGGTTGAAGCGCATCGACAGGCCGTCGATCTTCGATTTCCGCCAGTTAATCGGAAAAGCCAATGGGGTGTTGAAAAGATTGTCGAAATCAAAGCCGTTGCGGGTATATTTCCAGATATAACTCGCGTCGATGGAGAAGTGCTTTCCGATCGCCTGCTCGAAGCCCGCGTTGTACTGGTCGCGCTTACCAGGCCGTAACGGCTGCGAGCCGAAAGAGCTGAAGGTGTTAGTGGCGAGGCCGCCGGCGCCAGTGGCGCTCGAGAGTATCAGGTTTTCGTTATACGGCGTTTCGAAGAACCGGCCATAAGCGAGCCGCACAACGGTTCCCGTGGGCTTGTACAAGTAAGATACGCCCAAGCGCGGCTCGAGCTGATGATCGGCCACCAGGCCGTTGTACTGGTCATAACGAAGTCCCGCCTGGATGTTGAAAGCGCCGAGCGTAATGCTGTCCTGGAGGTAGTAGCCTTCTTCCTTCACGTCGGTGTGGCCGCGAAAACGAAACAGGCTGCCATGGTTGTTCAGGTCATACGGGAGCAGCCCGGGCGACGTGCTGAAGTCGAATGCCGGATCGGTGATCCCCAAAGAGAAGTTCTCCTCCAGGAACGTGTGTTGCACCTGAACGCCGCCTTTGATGTTGTGCGCGCCGTGGACATAGGAAAGGTCCGCCTTCACTCCCAGATTCCCCAGCGTCCGAAGTTGCGAGAGCGTGGCAGGGACATCCGAAAACGGATTCCGGGACGGGAAGAATTGCGATTCGTCGTGGCGGAAATACGGATTGACCGTCAGCACGGTGGAAGACCCGAAGGTGTGAACCCAGCCGGGGGCGATGTTGTATGTGCGAATCTGCTGCCGCTGGTCCTGCCCGGCGGTCTGTTGATCGTAAGTGTTTGGAATCTGAAACCATGCGCGGGAAAAGAACAGGTTCAGGTGCAAGCTATCGAGCGACGTCGGCTGGAAGTCCACGCGGTCGAAGATGGTCTGATTGTTGCCGCGATCGTGCAGGGGAGCGAACTCGGGTGTATCCAGATAGCGGCCGGACCGCACTGTATTGGCGGCTAGAAAGTTGCCGAAGCGACCGTTTCCGAATCCTTCCGTGAAGTCTTCGCCGATGGTGCCGAAGGAACCGTATTTCAAACTAAGGCTGCCGAATGGTTTCTGCGCGCCCAGGCCGGAGCGCGTAATCGCGTTTACGATGAGGCTGGTCTTGTCGCCATACTCGGCGGTCGGGGCGCCGGCGATCACTTCCATCGACGCGAACGCGTTGAGCGGCATGGAGGTGGAGAAAAGCTTACTTTGCTGGTCCGTGATCGGCTGGTTGTCCACCGAGAAGCCGGTTTGCGCGTGGTCGCCGATGGGATGAAAGAATCCGTTGGAATCCGCCACTACGCCAGGCGTCGCCATGGTGATCGCGTCGCTCAGGCCGCCGCCGGGCGATGAGGTGGGCAGTTTGTTGAATGTGGAGCTATCGATATCCGTGTGAGCGCTGGGAACGTTTTCGACCAGGTCCGCCGCTTCACCCGAGACGTTCATCGTGGTTGCCTCCGCGGCAAGGGAAAGCTTGATGTCCAGGTTCAGCGGAACGGAGCTGCGGACATTCACATCCTGCTGCGCGGGTTGAAATCCAGCAGCCGAGACCACTACGTGATAGTTGTTTGGCGGCACGCCGATGATCTTGAAGGCGCCCGTGTTATCCGTCTTTACGTTTCTGACGAAACCCGTGGCCCGGTTCCGGATCTCGACATCGGCCAAAGCCACCGTAGCGCCGGAAGGATCAGTTACTGTTCCCGTGACGGTCCCGGCCACGCCGGTGGCTTGCCCGGGAGGTGGAGCGGCCGTCAAAAAAACACTTGCAAAAAAAAATACGAAGACGCGTTTCGCGATCATGGACTCTTCCTGAACTGTTGCTAATGAAGGGAAATCGAACGGGCGCTAAACAGCGGCGTCCGTTCAAACAGCGGCTACAGGAAGAGCGGGCGGTCCACGCGAGAGCGCGGTTCGGTGCAATAGTTCGACTACGCTGGCGGCGCGGTCACGGGATAAGTTCCAACGGGAGATAACGGGCGGAAAGAGACTGACCGATAATGCCGGCTGAACAATCGAGACATGTGCGACAGCACAGACGTCACACCTTCCGGCAAAGTCTTTCGAGTGAAAGTGGGCAGGCGAGGCAGCCGCCACAGTTAGCACCAGGGTGGCCATCAGCGCCAGCAGAACTACTAAGTGCCGGACTATGCCCCTATTGTGCATTGCTGTGCGCGAGTATAGCGCACGGCCGCTTGGCCATGCTACTTGGGAGGCTGTTCCTTGGTCTTACTATCGTCCGGCGGCGTGTCGGCTGTATCGAACGTGATGTCAGTCGATGCCGAGTACTTATGGTAAGAACGGAAATCGGTATCGTTCTTGTTCTTGTAACTGCCTCTGTTCAGCCGCACTTCGGCGCGCAGAGGTAAGAGAAACTTCTGCCCGCTGATGTCGGTGTAGGCATAGTCCAGGTCTTCCTCGGCGAGTTGAATCGGAAAGTCCGCCGGAATATCCATGCTCTTCAACGTCAGCTTCACAACCTGCCTGGTCTCGAAATCCACATAAACCAAGCCGCGGTATCCCGGGACTACTTCGCGATTTGTTTCGCCGTCCGAGATTCCCCACTTGGAATGGGCCTGATCCACGGTGTAATTGAAAACATACGCAACGCGGTCGCGCAATCTCGCCCAATGGTCCCAGTGAAATTCAGCGTCGGAGGAAGGCTCGAAGATATAGCGCAGCATGCTGCCAAACTCACCGCTGGAGGTGGTGCCACCCAGGGTCTTCGAGTGGATGTCCGTGCCCTTGGGAACCAGTTGGCCGTTGCGGGTAAGGACCTCGTAGCTTTCTTTCTGTTCGGCGTAACTGAGTTTCGCCGCGATGGTATCCGCGGGACCACCCCACGTACCCGTGCCGCGCGGATCGACGTAGCGCCGGGTCACCTGGAGGCAAAG
>JAOAPQ010000558.1 GCA_025462965.1 Bryobacterales bacterium | reverse complement strand
GCCCGCTCTATCAGGGTGGCCCCGTCTGGACCATCCAACTGACAAGCCCCGCCTGGCCAGATTTACCGCAATCCGGCTTTTAGAATTGCCAGTGTTTTGGCCTGACTCCCGGTTGGTCGCCGATCCGGACAGAACCCCGCCTTTCAGCTCAATGCCCGGGGTTCGACGTGATGAGGGAGCCGGTGGCAAGCGACGTCGGATAGGGGAAGTAGAGCTCGTTGCCGTCCGGGTCCGCGATGACCATGAGCCGGTAGCCCCACTGCCCGTCCTTCACATCCACGCCGCGCCCTTCCAGCTCTGCGCGTAAAGCATCCAGCAGGCTAACATCGAGCGAGATGAACATCAGGCCCTTGCCCACTTTATCGGGCCATTGAGAAGAGAGAATGAGCTCGCAGCCCTGCCGGTCGACCTGCGCGACCCACGCTTTCCCCTCCTCCTCATATCGCCACGCTTGCGTGAACCCGAGCAGCTTCACGTAAAAATCGACGGACTTGTCGATGTCCGTTACGAACAGCACCGGCCGCGCGAACCATTCATTGCTCATGACGTTCTGCTTCCCGCAACGCCCTCATCGACTTCGATGTTCCGCCAACGGCGAGTCATAAGAATAACTCAGCCAAATTGGTCCGCGCAAACGGCGTACTGTTTACCCAAGAATGACCTCGGCGGCGGTAACTCGTGGGAAATCAGTCTCCCGTCATCCGGCCACATCCCGGCGAGACCTCCCAGAGACCTTGCCGAGGCAAATTCAGTCCTTGCGAGTGTCAAAGCCTCATCAGTTCCCGCTAAGTCTTTCCTCATCATTATTGAATCCTCGCCATTATCGGAATAATGATTTGGTGACGATTATTTGGCAATTACCCTGTCTTTGATCCTGAGTACAGAAGAAGTCCGCATTTAACACGGGCGATTCACGATTATTTTCTGACGAAGTGTCTGGACGTGGTGCGGCCGGATGGCGTCATCGCGGTCATAACCAGCCGCTTCACGATGGACAAACAAGATTCATCGGTCCGCCGGCATCTGTCGGAAGGCTCGATTCTGCTCGGTGCAATTCGCTTACCTAACACAACTTTCAAGGCAAGCGCCGGGACGGACGTGACGTCCGACATCCTCTTCCTTCAAAAGAGATCATCCCAAGTGCGGCGAGAGGAATCCTGGGCGGAGCTAGGCGCCATCGAAACATCCGATGGTCCCGTACAGGTCAATGAATATTACGTTCGTCACCCCGAAATGATGCTGGGCAGGATGGGGATCGAACGTGGACAGTACGGTACACCGACTCCTTACCTGAGCGGGAATCTTGATCTACGCGCGTTGGACGGCGCAATCTCTCGGTTGCCCGCCGGAGTCTACGCCGAACCCCACCAGCAGAGGCGCCCGATTTCCGTGGAGCAACGTCAACAGATTCCGTCCGCAGAGGACGTCAAGGACGGCGGTCTGACAGATCGGAACGGCGTAATCCATGTTCGCCGCGGCAACGTGTTGCAGGCGCTCGCCTTGCCGTCGTCGATGTGCGCCAGGATTCGAGGCATGCTTCAGGTTCGCGATGCCGTCCGCACCGTATTTCAATCGCAACTCTCCGACAGAGACGAAGAAGCCGTCGTCGAAGCTCGCAATACATTAAACCGTTCGTACGATTCCTTCGTTGCCCGGTTTGGGCCTCTTAGTGCAAAAGAAAATGTCAGGGCCTTTGCCGATGATCCAGATCAACCGCTTTTGCTGTCGCTGGAGAACTACGACCCGGAGACTGGCAGAGCGACGAAATCGCCGATCTTCTTGCGGCGAACGCTCGAAAGATATCGTCCTGTAGAGAAAGTAGAGACCGCGTCGGAGGCTCTGCTTGTTTCGCTCAATGAAACCGGCGAGATCAACTGGCCGCGGATGCAGGACGTAACGGGAAGGTCTCCGGCCGAATTGCAAGCCGAGCTGGGCAGCCTCGCATATCGGAATCCACAAGGCGGCGATTGGGAAACCGCTGACCGGTACCTGAGTGGGAACGTCCGCGCGAAACTTGCCGCCGCGCAGACTTCCGCCCAGCTCGATCCCGCCTACCAGCGAAACGTAGACGCGTTGAGAGCTGTGCAACTCAGGATCTTGGACCGGGCGAAATAGAAGCCCGGCTGGGTTCGCCATGGATTCCTCTGTCCGATGTCCGTGACTTCCTTGCCGAATTGCTCGACGTTCCGCGTGAAAGCATTAAGGTCGGTTTCGCCGAGAGCATCGCAACGTGGACGGTGGAACCGGATTACACGGCCAAATATTTTGTCAGCAACACGACGGCACACGGCACCTCCCGTTTTCGCGCCTCCGAGTTGGCGGAACAAGCGCTGAACGGGCGCACGCCCACCGCGTACGACGAAGATTCCGACGGCAACCGTACCGTGAACCAACCAGAGACGATTGCCGCGCGCGAAACGCAGCAGCAGTTGAAAGATCGATTCCGGGGCTGGGTTTGGGAGGATCAGGACCGGGCAGCGCGATTGGCTCGCGACTGCAATTTTCGGTTCAACAACATTCGACTCCGCGAGTTCGATGGTTCCCACCTAGCATTGCCCGGCATGACTCGCAGTTCGCTACGTGATGACGATCTGTCGCCACACCAGAAGAATGCGGTCTGGCGGATTCTCCAGGGTGGCAGCCCCCTACTTGCTCACGTCGTTGGCGCCGGAAAGACCTGGACGATGACTGCGGCACCAATGGAACTTCGCCGGTTAGATCTCGCCAAGAAGCCGATGTTCGTGGTCCCAAACCATCTTGTCGATCAGTGGGGGCGGAGTTCTTGAAACTGTATCCTCAGGCCAACCTGTTCGTCGCCGGGAGAGATCATTTCTCGACCGGGAATCGTCAGCAGGCAATGGCCCGGATCGCCACCGGGAACTACGACGCGGTGATTGTGTCTCACAGATCCTTTGAGTTTCTCCCCGTATCCGACCAGTATTTCAATCGGTTTGTTGAAAAACAGGTCGCCGAGCTGGACGCCGAGATTGGCCTCGCCAAACAAGAGAAAGATGACAATCGGCGAATCGTCAAGGAATTAGAGAAGGCCAAGAAGCGCCTGATCGTGAGGCTCAAAAAGCGGGCAGACCGGGAGTCTAAAGATCGCGCACTAACGTTCGAAGAACTGGGCGTGGACCAGTTGTTCGTAGACGAGGCCGACCTCTACAAGAATCTCGCCTACGTGACCAAGATGAATCGGATCGCCGGGTTGCCGAATTCTGACAGTAATCGCGCATTCGACATGTTCTTGAAGATCCGCTACATACAAGATCAAAAAGACGGCCGAGGCGTGGTTTTTGCAACGGGAACACCAATCTCGAACAGCCTCGCCGAAATGTATACCGTCCTTCGCTATCTTGGCCCGCAAATGCTTGCCGAGCGAAGCGTCAACCACTTCGACGCGTGGGCTGCAAATTTCGCCGAGGCCGTGACAGCGCTGGAACTGTCCCCTGACGGTTCGGGGTATCGGATGCACACGCGCTTTGCGAAATTTATCAATTTGCCCGAACTACTGCAAATGTTCCGTACCGTTGCCGATGTGCAAACGGCAGACACGCTGAATCTGCCGCGACCGTCTCTGCACAATGGCCGCCCTGCCATAGAGGCGGTGTCGGCGAGTCCTGAGCTGAAAGCCTTCATCCGCACACTCACCGAGCGTGCCGAGAGGCTGCGAAAAGAGCGAGTAGACCCGGCAGTAGACAACATGCTCAAGATCACTGGCGAGGGGAGAAAGGCGGCGCTCGACATCCGCTTGGTCGCGGCCGAGGCAGCGCCGATGTAACAGACAAAGATTGACCGGGCAGTTTTCCGCGGCGGAAAGGCTGTGGCAAAGACCGATACTCACATAGCAATCGCGACCGCAGCCAACAGCTTTGTCGTTGTCCCGCGCAACGATCTGCCGGCGAACATCGAAATCGGTGAGAGGATCTCGCTGCGGATGCAGCAGGGCCGCGCCACCATTGAGGATGGTCCTTATCGTGGCCGGTAATCCAGCCGCCGCGGGAATTGAGCATAAAGGAAAGTTCTATGGAGAATGATACGAGCCTGACTCGCGAATCGTACGGATCGCTCCTCGGGGAGATCAAAGAACGGATTCGTTCGGCTCAACTGGCCGCGTTGCGGTCCGTGAACCGCGAGCTTATTGAGCTCTATTGGGACATCGGGCGGCTCATTGTGCAGCGCCAGCAGGGCCAAACTTGGGGGCGAGCGGTAGTCGAGAACCTCGCCAAGGATTTGCGCGCGGAGTTTCCGGGGATTTCCGGATTCTCCGCTCCTAACCTATACAAAATGAGGCAGTTCTACGAGATCTACCGGAGCGATGAAATTCTCTCACCACTGGTGAGAGAAATTAGCTGGATGAAGAATCTGGTCATTCTTGAGCGGTGCAAAGAGGGTGCCGAACGGGAGTTCTACATTCGCCACACGAAGCAGTTCGGCTGGACAAAGAGCGTCCTCATTCATCAGATTGAAAACCAGACATACCAAAAGACCCTGCGGAACCAGACCAACTTCGAATCGGCACTTCCAGCATCCATCCGCTCACAGGCAAAACTCGCCGTGAAAGACGAATATACGTTCGACTTCCTGGAACTTTCGGACGAACGCAGTGAACGCCAATGGAGCAGGCCATTCTGGCGAAAGTCGAGCCATTCCTGCTGGAAATGGGAGGCATGTTCTCCTTCGTCGGAAGTCAGTATCGAATCGAGGTGAGCGACCGCGAATACTTTATTGACCTGCTGCTGTTTCACAGGCGGCTTCGTTCCCTAGTGGCGGTGGAGCTGAAGATCGGCGAATTTCAACCCGAACACATCGCGAAGATGCAGTTTTATTTGGCCGTGCTCGACGACAAGGTTCGTTTGGACGGAGAAGTCCGTCAATCGGCATTCTGATCTGCAAAGTCCAAGGAACGTACCATTGTCGAGTACGCGCTCAAGGAATCTTCAAAGCCGATCGGCGTGCCAACGTACAGGGTGTTTTTTGCAGTGCCGGAGGAGCTCCGCAACGACCTTCCCGCGCCTGACGCGATTAGCCAAACTGCTGGATGCCTAACCCGGATTTCTCACAGGGAGTAGGCAAAAGGCCGTCTTTCATGGCATAACTGAGTTTCCCAACAAGCAGTTACAGCCAAAGAGAGGCGGCCTTCGCTATGACAGAGTGTAACCAATCGGAGTT
>JAOAPQ010000324.1 GCA_025462965.1 Bryobacterales bacterium | reverse complement strand
GCTGCCAGGGCGGCTTCTCTCTGGCGCGCAGACTCTTCAGTGAGATCGAAAAAGAGAACCTGCGATTCGCGTTCCACAGCTGGGGCACGGAACTCGAGGTGATCGCGGCCGCGCACTTGGGAATCTGCTGGCCGGAGAACGTAGTCGAGTGGCTGGAATATCCGGTTTACGCTCCAGGCGTTCTCTATCCTTTCCCGCTGGCCACAGAGATCCTGGCGAAGCCGCTGCAGATCGAGAATGGCGAGCTTTTCGTGCCGCGCGAGCCGGGACTCGGTATCGAAATTGATGAATCCGTGATCGACAGGTATCCGTGGATTCCGGGCCCGTGGTCACTATTCCGCATCGATTCTCCGCCGCAGACGCTCGCGGTCACATCCGATCACAGTGTAAAGTGGGAAGACAAATAGAATGATTGAGACGGCGCCGGTGATGCACACGGACTTCCAGGCGCCGCGTGAACGCCAGTACAAATACCTGGATCTGTTGATCCTGACGTTCGTCGTCATTCTCCTGATCTCGAATCTCATCGCGGCCAAGTTCACGTACATTGGTCCGCTACCCGTCAGCGCGGCGCTGCTGCTCTTTCCGATCACTTACATATTCGGTGACATCTTCACGGAAGTGTATGGCTATGGCGCATCCAGGAAAGCGATCTGGCGCGGCTTCTACGCCTCAATACTGATGGCCGTGATGGGTCTCTTTGCCGTGTGGCTGCCGCCCGCGCCCGAATGGAAAGACCAGAAGGCCTACGAGACCATATTCAATGCGGTTCCGCGCATTGTGGCAGGTAGTTTATTAGCTTACTGGTTCGGGGAATTCGCCAACTCCTACACGCTCGCCAAGCTCAAAATCTTGACCAAAGGCAAGCATCTATGGACGCGCACCGTCAGCTCGACCGTTGTGGGACAAGGCGTGGACACGATCATCGTCACTTGCTTCATCTTCTACAACAAGCCGCTGTCATTTATCGCCAAGCTTATCCTCTCCGGCTATTTGTTCAAGGTTGTCTACGAAGTGCTCGCCACGCCGGTGACCTACATTGTTGTGAACTTCCTCAAGCGCCAGGAAGGCATCGACGTCTTCGACCGCGGCACGGATTTCAACCCGTTTAAACATTGATCTCGGTACTCACTCCCGCCTTCAACGCCGCAGGGACACTGCGCCGCGCTCATGATTCTCTTCTTGTTCAGGAGTGCCGCGCATGGGAACATATCATCGTCAATGACGGAAGCACCGACGCCACCGCTGAAGTCATCGCCCAACTCTCCCGCGATCCGCGAGTGATCCCGCTCAGCAAGCCAAACGGCGGACCCGGAAGCGCCCTCAACGCCGGAATTCGGGCGGCCACCGGCAGCTACATCGCTTTCCTCGATGCGGATGACGAGTTCCTCCCGCAACATCTCAGCGCGCACATCGCAGCAATGGAGAAGGACCCGACCGTCGACCTCTTTTGGGGCGGAGCGGAGGTGATTGCCGATCGCGTGGAGGAAACCCTGGTTCCCGACGTGGAAACAGGTCACGGCCTCATCTCTGTATCCGAATGCGTAGTCCAGGGAACTCTATTCGCGCGCCGCAGGATCTTCGATACGTGCCTCTTTACTGAGGACCGCGCCATCTGGTGGCAGGACTACGAGTTCGTCCAGCGCGTCCGGCGCGATTACAACGTGCAGCGGTTCTATTCGGCCACCTATCGCTACTATCGCAACTCCGGAAACAGCCTCATCGATCGCGTGATCCGCAGCCTGGAACTAAACTAGAGACAGATGTCCTCCCTCACCATCGCCGGCCGGACGTTCGCGTCCCGCTTGTTCGTCGGAACCGGCAAATATCGCAGCTTTCATGAAATGGCCCGATGCCACGCCGCATCCGGCTCGGAAGTCGTCACCGTAGCAGTGCGGCGCGTCAATATCGCCGACCGGTCCAAAGAATCGCTCCTGGACTACATTGACCGTGCGAAGATGTTCATCCTTCCCAACACCGCCGCCTGTTACACCGCCGATGACGCGATTCGCACCGCTCGCCTCGGGCGCGAAGCCGGCCTTTCAAACTGGGTGAAGCTCGAAGTCATCGGCGACGAGAAGACCCTCTTCCCGGACAACGAAGGCTTGCTCGAAGCTACCCGCGTGCTGGTGAAAGAAGGCTTTGTCGTGCTCCCTTACACCACCGACGATATCGTCAACGCGCGCAAGTTGATCGACGCCGGCGCCGCGGCCGTCATGCCGTTGGCCGCTCCGATCGGGTCGGGGCTTGGCATACAAAATCTCACGAACCTCCGAATCATGCGCGAGATGATCACCGCCGTGCCTCTCATTATCGACGCGGGGGTCGGTACTGCTTCAGACGCCGCGATCGCTATGGAGTTGGGTGCGGACGCCGTGCTCATGAACACTGCCATCGCGGCCGCTGACGACTCCGAGCGAATGGCGCGCGCGATGCGGCTTGCCGTGGAAGCCGGACGCCTCGCGTTCGAAGCCGGGCGTATGGAAAAGAAGCTATATGCCAGTGCCAGCAGCCCGCTGGCCGGTGTTGTGGGCCGCTAACGCGCCTTTCGGCTTGCTGCAGTCCTTGATTAGCAGATCCAGCATTTCACCAATCGGCCTCGCAGTGGAATCCCAGTAATGCGTATGCGCTCCCGGCCCAATGCAAAACTCGACGCGTCTTCCCGTGCGGTCCATGGACACATGCTTCGGCTTGCCCACCGGCGGATCCCACTGCTCCTGTTCGCCCTGAATAGACGGCTCCCATACATAACTGCACTTGTCCGCGCGCCACAGATTGCGCCCGATGTAATCGCCGCTTCGAAAGGCGTTGTACCATGCTTGGACGCCGAGCTCGCCGGGATCAGGCGTGAGATGCACTTCCAAGTCCGGAATCTTGTGGCCGCCTTCATGTTCTGTGTCTTTGCCGCGCGCATACCCATAGAGATAGGGAAAGCGCAGCCCATACAACTGGCGTAGTGGGCATCCCATGGTGAAGAGATACACCGGCACGTCGGCCCACAGACGGGCCAGTTCCGCGTCGTATTCCTTCCCCGCGTCCTGTGCTTGCATCTTTTCCGCCCATAGGAAGCGCAGCAAGTCGGATGTAATCACGGTGCCCTGGCTATGCGCGATGATGACGATCGCATCGTACGGGCCGTTCTCGTCCCGCCACGCGAGAATGTGCCGCAACACCGATACATAACGCGCGCAGATACGTCCCGTCGGGTTGGATTCCAAGGGATGTTCGCGCAGCCAGTTATCCACGTCCAGCATCACCCGCACCGCCGGACGGAAGCCGAGCGCAAGTTTCGAGAGTCTCCCGCCGAAGCCGAAGATCCCGACCGCCGCACCCGCCACCAGCACCCCGAGTATCTCAGTCAGGTTACCGGTTCTATCGCGCGTGAGAAACCCAATGGCAAGGAATACAAACATCGCTATGTAAACAATGGCTCCGGCAAGGTGCATGTACCGGAACCCGTACGAGAGCCATGTCCCCAGCGCGCGCGATTGCCGGGCCAAATCCTGTCCAACTTTGCCGCGTGGAGGGCTCACCTCGTCCCAGACGGCAGGGACAATCGACCAGGCGGTAATCAGGATTGCCAGGAAGGCAGCTGCCAGGAGGACGGGCAAGACTGTCAGCCCTGCCTGGTTCATCACCTCATCCACCCACATACCAGCCCATTGCTCTCGGGGACTTCCCTTGATTTGCGCAACAGGCGTGTAGCGCATCGGCGCACATACCGGATCGGCACACGGTGCGTTCGACGCGTTCGATTCCGGATGACTCGGAAACCTGCTCGCCTCCCGGCCTGGCGCCGGTATGTTCGCCTGTCCCGGCAGGAAAGGCCGAACCATCTTGATGACGCCGGTCCAGCCGGCCAGCGTTACGATAATGAACGCCATCGAAGGAAGCGCCAGCAGAAGCCGCGCTGACCAACGCGTTCGACGCGCGCGGTCGAAGTGCATGGAGGCATCCGGTTCGGGACATCGCTTCGGGTTCGCGGCGGATACAGCTCGCCATCCGGCAACCAGAGACCAAGACATACCGACTAGGAAGACCAGCCACGAGATCATGATCAGATCGAAACAGATTTCGATGACGTTAAAGCTCAGGCCAAGGGCAACATAGTTCGCGGAAAGTCCCGTCAATCTGCCCGCGGCGAGAGCGATGCCGATACAGACCGTAAGTATCCCGCCGATCCACCGCGCGGCCTTCTTCGAGCCGGGCCTTTGCTTCTCGTAAGCGCCTATTAGTAATGCGACTCCTGCGAAGGCGAAGCACGTAACCACGATGGCGGTGACCACTTCAATGGCGTCGCGATTCAGACGGAACTCGTTTTGAACGCCCCACAGTGCCACGCCGCACACCACAAAGGGAAGAAGAGCCACAGGCAGAACGAAATGCGGAAATGAGAATTTCCCGAGCCGCATCAGCACATACCCGGCAAGGGCAGTTAACAACACGGCCACCAGACCTTCCATTGCAATGAACTCTCGGGCAGTCGAAAGTTTAGTCCGCATCAGCGAGATCGCCAGGATCCCTGGCACAAAGCCCGCTAAAAACAGGTTCAGAATCGGGATAGGCCAAGCCAGTACGGTGGCCGTAAACATTTGAGCCCGGTCGAAGTTCTTCCACGCTCCTCCCGCCGGTCCTTTCTGGAAGTGCAGCGCCGCCGCTTTCACGTTGTTGACGCCGACACTGCTCAGGTGAAACATCACCTGATAAAGCTCCCCGAAGATTTGGGTGAAACCCGTTCCCAGGCGCGAAAGATCGGCCCAATACATCTCGTAGATATGAACCAACTGTTCAGCGTTTCGTGCCCCGGACCCAGGCTCGTTCACCTTCGGCTGGTCTACAGGCGCTTGCATTTCCGACGCAACGCGCCCGACTACGTCCGCAGCCGGCAGCGCCGCGGCCCCCGGACTCACGGCTGTGCTCCCCACGCGCTTGCCCTGCAGGCGCAACATTTCGTAGGTATCCTCAGGCTTATCCTGCGTGAATTTCGCCAGTTGCCCTTCCATGAACAAGTGGTCAACGTGAGCGGCGTATTCAACGGGAGGCCCGCCGGCAGGTTCCGCCGCCGCTTTCTGAAGAATGGTGTCCATCGGTCCCCAGGTCTTCGCGGCCGGCTTTTTCCAATCGATGGACTTGGAGTGATCGCCCAGGCTTAGCTTGACCGGGCGGACGCTGATGCGCTGGGTGGTTTCCGTGAAAGGAATGTATCGAGGCGTGCGGCCAGGCTCGTCCCGTAAGCTGCCAAGGAGATCGCCGATGAACTTGACAGTTTCAAACGGCTGGTGATCGCCCACTCCGTGAACCGCGATCACTGCTACGCGCGCAGGCTCTATGTCGGGCATTGAGCTATTATGCTCAAAATCGCCCGGAAATCAATCGAAAAAAAAACAGAGCGCCTAATCGGCGGGAGGCTTCGGAGCGTCCGCGGCGGCGGGAGGCGCGGTCAGCGGAAGCATGGCGCCGCGATGGCACGTGTAGCACGAGACATTGTTCCCGCCGTTCGGGAACTTACTGTTGATATCGCGCGTCATCAGGATCATCTTGCGGGCAACTTCTTTTAGCGGGTTCTCATCGCTTGCGAAGTCTCCTTCCATGTGACAGAAAGTGCACTGCTGCCCAAGCGCGACGCGGAAGGCGCCCATGGCCGGACGTACCTCTTCCGGCTTCAGGATCTTCAGGTTCTTGGGGGCCGAGCGCGCCCCGCCTTTCGGCGGTCCACCCTTCGGAGCCCCGCCCGGAGCCGGCGGGTCCTGGGCGAAAAGAGGAATGGCAATCAGCAAGGCAAGCGCGATCCGCATTGCGAAATGATACACGTCTGTCAGTGAAAACACAAACGGCGTGCCAAACTCCGTTTTGCTAACATCTGGAGATTCATGCCGCGCCTCTCGCTGATCCTGATTCTCACTTTGGCCTTCTCTGCCACCGCGGCTATTCCGCAGCCGCAGGACGAAGACTTCGCACAATCCGTCAAGCAGTGGACCACTGGACCGGAATTCATCAGCCCGCTGGTCGACCATCTTCCGAAAGCCCCGGGCATCCCGAGCCCGAAAGACGTCCTCGGTTATCACATCGGAACGCCCAAGAAGCTTACTCACACCGCCGACATCTACAAGTACTATCGCGCGCTCGCGGCCGCTTCGAAGCGTGTCAGAGTCTTCGGCGCAGGGCAAACGGATGAAGGCCGTGAGTGCATCGTCATAGCGATATCGAGCGAGGAGAATATCGCCAATCTCAATCGCGAAAAGGACGACCTGGCGAAACTGGCCGACCCGCGCCGCATCAATGAACAACAGGCCAAAGAGATCGTCGCGCGCGCCAAGCCCATCTACATGTTCACCGCCGGCCTCCACAGCGCGGAAACCGGGCCACCGGAAATGCTGATGGAACTCGCCTACCGCCTTGTCGCCGAAGACTCGCCGCTTTTCGATCAGATCCGCCGCAACACCGTTGTCATGATGGCTCCCGTTTTCGAGCCCGACGGCCGCGATCGGTACGTCGACTGGTATTACAAAAACAAGCTCACAGAGGAAAGCGAATCCGACCGGATTCCCGGCCCGCCGTACTGGGGCAAGTACATCTTCCACGACAACAACCGCGACATCAACTATTCGCAGATCACCATGCGCAACTGGCTGAAGTTCTACCTGGATTGGCACCCGCCGATCATGCATGAGCTGCATGAATCCGTGCCCTTCCTCTACACCTTCAGCGGCCAGGCTCCGCAGAACCCCACGCTCGATCCTATCCTTTACGCGGAGCTTCCCTGGTTCTCCAACTTCGAGATGACGAAGATGATCGGCTACGGCATGCCCGGCGTCTGGACCCACGGCTATGTGGATATGTGGTCGCCCGGTTATCTCGGCTTCATGTCTAGCAATCACAACGGGATGCTTCGCATGTACGAAACGTTCGGGAACGGCGGCGCAAACACCATGAAGCGGCGGGTTGGCGCGCCCGAAGGCGGCGCCCCCGGAGCGACTCCGCAAACCACGCGCGAATGGTACAGGCCGCTGCCTCCCTATAAAGAAGTGGTCTGGTCGATGCGCAATAACACCAACTACATGGAGACGGGCGTCATCTCCGCGCTGGAGCTCGCGTCATCGTTTCCCCAGGTGATCCTCGAAAATTTCTATCATAAGAGCCGGAACTCCCTTGAATCCGGCAAGAAGGACGCGCCGTTCGGCTATGTCATCCCCGCGAACCAGCCGGATATGACGCGCGTCGCTTTCATCGTCAACCACCTCCGCATGCAGGGCATCGAAGTCGGCAGAGCCGAATCGGAAGTCAAGTTGAAGGAAGGCACATTCCCGGCGGGCTCGCTCATCGTGAAGCGCGACCAGCCGTACGGACGCCTCGCCAAGATCCTGCTCGAAAAGCAGGACTTCCCCGACGCCAACCTGCGCACCTATGACGATACCGGCTGGACCATGGGTCTGATGAACCAGGCCGAGGTCAAAGAGGTCGCCGATAAAAGCGTTCTTGCCGTCCCCATCAAGCCTGTTGACACGATGACCGTCACCGGAGCGGTAACCGGAGAGGGGCGCCTAATGGCTGTTCTCGATAACGGCGCAAACTCGCTCATGACGCTCCGCTATCGTCTGAAGGATACAAAGTTCGAAGCCATTGAACAGAAAGCACAGGCCGGCGGCCTGGACCTTCCGGCCGGCACCTTTCTTGTCGCTTCCGATCCTCAGGTCAAAAATCAGATCGAACAACTGGGCTTGAAGGCGGTCGCTCTTAGCATCGCGCCCGATGTTCCGAAGCACCTCGTCGACCTCCCGCGCCTGGCGGTTTTCAGTACTTGGGGAGCCACGCAGGATGTGGGCTGGGTTCGCCACGCCTTCGACCAGTTTGAAGTCGGTTACGACCTTATTTACAAAGAGCGAGTTCGCAAAGGGAATCTGCGTAAATCGTACGACGTCATTCTCATCCCGAATCAGGGACGCGGCGGCTCAAAGGCCATCGTCAACGATATTGAAGCCAGGAAGTCCGCGATCCCCTATAAGGACATGTACGGCGAAACGGAAGACATCACCGGCGGCATGGGGATAGCCGGCGTTAATGAACTCGATAAGTTCGTGAATGAGGGCGGCGTACTGATCACGCTCGGGGTCGCCAGCTTCGTGCCGGCGGACTTCGGCATCACGCGTGACATCGACGCGACACGCACGACGCCGGCCTTCTACGCGCCGGGGCCGATCGTCGAGGCCGAAGTCATGCAGTCCTCGAACCCGATTTTTTATGGATATTCAAAGAAAGTACTGCCGGTTCGGTACGCCAACGGTCCGCTGCTGCGTGTTCCCGCGGAAGATCGCAAATGGATACTCATGCAGTACGTCGGCACCGAGCAGTCCGTTCTCAGCGGATTGATGAAAGGCGCCGCCGAAACGAAGGGCCGCCCCGCCATTGTGGATGTGCCGGTGGGCAAGGGCCGCGTGCTGATGTTTGCCACCAATCCGTGCTACCGCTGGCAGAATCTCGGCGAGTTCGGCATGCTTTTCAACTCCATCCTCCACTTCAACGACATGCAGAAATAGAGGACGATCGCCATCAGTCAGGGTACGGCGCATTGGCCTTCACCACCCTGATCATATGATCGGTGAACTCCATATGCGCTCCGGGCAGATCCAGACGCGGCATATGGCATGTGACACAGTTCTTCACCGCCACGCGGCAGAGACGCGTTGACGCGCTCGTTGGGGGCGCCGCACCCGCCGAGTGGCATGCCATGCACTTCGCATCGTATGCGCTGACAGACATCTCCACATCCCGGTGCGGGTCATGGCATGCCGTGCACCGGATTCTGTTGTCCGCGGTGTCGTAGCATTTGCTGTTGCCCAGACGATAGGGCTGGAAGCGCACGTTCTGGATTCCGCGTGGACCGTTCATCGCTATCTGCGACCACGTGCGATGGCATTGTCCGCAGAAGTCCGACATCTCCTCAGCCGAGAACGCTCCCAGTTTCCGCATGGCGGACTGCTTGGCACCACCCGCCCGCACCGTCGTCAAATGCCCAGCCGACGGCCCGTGGCAACGCTCGCACTTCACGCCCTCGATCATGTCCGAGAGGACCGGGCCGGGCGTCTTCGCGACATTGGTGGCATGGCAATCGAAGCACTGGCGCGCTTCCGCAGGCCCGGTCAGGCGACCCGCGGCCTCGATCAGATTGTGCGGCGTGATCGTTTGCACGCCCATTGTCAGATCGAGGCCGTGCAGCGCGGAGAAGTAGCTCACGCGGCTCTCGTACCAGCGGTCTTCATACCGGTAAACGTAGGTCTGCCCCGCCGCGCCCTGTCCAAAGGCCCAGTCGACCAGGAACCGGACAGTTTCTTCACCGTTCGTAACCGTGTAGATGGATTCGTTGCCGGACCGCGCGATCTCGTAGGTGTACCCGCCAATCTTCGTTGTCAGTTTCGGGTTTGCCTGCAGGATCGCGCTGTTCTTGCCCCTCTCCAGCGCGCGAGTCATGCCCGCATGCGCGAACGCCGCGGTCTCAGCTCGATGGCACGGTGCGCAAGCCGCGGGAGACCCGCCCGCGCGGGCAACTTGCATCAGTAGGAAGACGAGATTCAAAGCTCTTCCGGGCATGACCATGTCATTTTATGCTCAGCAACTCGAGCCATCGTACCAGTCTGCCTGTCGCAGGCTCATGTTGCATTTGAAACGACTTAATTTGCTTTTCTCCCTTTTTTCAGGCATGCTGAGAGGTTTTCCGTGCGAATTCAAGTCCTCTATCACGATCACTGCTTTGACGGCGCCGCCTCCGCTGCGTTCTTCACCCGTTTCATACAGGGTGCTTTCTACCCAGACGCTGAGTTCGCTTATACCGGCATGGCCCACAAGGCCTCGCAGATCTTCGAAGACCGTCTCTTCGATGGCGATGTCAACGCCATTGTGGATTTCAAATACTCCAGCAACGACAGGCTGACATGGTGGTTCGACCATCACCAGAGCGCGTTCCTGTCGCCGGAGGACGCGAAGCACTTCGCGCTCGACCATAGCGGCAAGAAGCTTTACGACCCTTCATTCAAGAGTTGCACTCTCTTCATCTCCACCGTCGCGAAAGAGCGTTTCGGATTCACGGCTCCCGATCTCGACGAGCTGGTCAAGTGGGCCAACATCATAGATGGCGCCCAATATCTGGACGCGAAGACCGCCGTGGAACTGGGCGCGCCGGCAATGAAGCTGACGCTGGTGATCGAGGGCTCCAAGGGCTCTGACGTGGTGCAGAAGATCATCCGGTACATGCGGGAGATGCCGCTCGATCGTATTGTGGAGCAGCCCGAGATACAGGAGTTGTACCGGCCGCTTTATGACCGGCATCTGCGGAACCTCGAAATTATAAAGGATCGGGCGCGCCAGGAAGGGCCGGTGGTCACGTTCGACCTTGCCGGCTATGACGTCGAAGGGTACAACAAGTTCATCCCCTACTACCTGTTTCCCTCCAGCGTTTACACGGTTTCGGTGAGCCCTTCGAGTTTCCGGACCAAGATCTCAGTCGGTTCGAACCCCTGGACGCCGGTTGAACCGAGCCACAATCTGGCGACGATCTGCGAACGCTACGGCGGCGGCGGTCATGCGCGCGTCGGCGCAATCAGCCTGGAGCCTGGCGCTTTGACCGAGGCCCGGCGCGTGGCGGCGGAAATCATCGAAGAGCTGAAGCAGGGCTGATTTATGATCGGCAATACGTCCTCTCCTTTCCATCTCTTACTGGTTGGAGTCTTGCTCGCTGGTTCCGCGGTAGCTGCTGACAAGACCGGCCCTGGCGTGGGGCAGGCGGTGCCTCCATTCGCAGCCACCGATCAGACCGGTAAACAGCAGACGCTACGATCAGTGCTCGGACCGAAGGGCGCCCTGCTGGTGTTCTATCGCTCCGCCGACTGGTGACCTTTCTGCAAGAGCCAGCTGGTCGAGCTGCAACGGAACGCGGACCGGATTCACGCCGCCGGACTCGGCCTCGCGGCCGTCAGTTACGACAGCGTGGCCATTCTGCGGAGTTTCGCGGAACGGCAGCACATCACTTTTCCGCTGCTATCCGATAGCGATTCGAAGATCATTCGCACATTCGGGATTCTGAACGAAGAGACACCGAAGGACACGCCATTCTACGGCATCCCTTATCCGGGCATATATATCCTGGATCCGAAGGGCGTGGTCACGGGCAAATATTTCGAGGCGGACTTTCGCGAGCGCGACGATGCGGGGCTGATTCTGTTAGAGCACTTCGGAATCCAGCCGGAAACCCCGCACGCTACCAGACGCGACAAGCATCTCACCGTGACGACTTCAACGAGTTCGACGGTGGCGCGACCGGGTCTGAAGCTGGTCCTAACGATAGAGGTGGCGCTTGACGACCGGGTTCATGTCTACGCACCCGGAGTGGAAGGATACATTCCGATTTCGTGGAACATGGCCGAGTCTGCCGCGTGGAAAGCGGCGGACGTGAAGTTTCCTGCTTCGAAGATGCTGCGGCTGGATGCCATCAACGAGACAGTACCGGTCTTCGAAGGCAAGTTTCGTCTTCTCCGGGAGATTACGATCGCGGATGAAAAGACGGTCAAGCCGTTGTTGGATGCATCCGGGAATCTGACCATTGAGGGTTCGCTGCGCTACCAGGCCTGCGACGACAGACTTTGCTACATCCCCGCCACAGTGCCACTGAAGTGGACGGTCCGGTTGGAAAGTCTGGATCGGACGCGAGCGCCGGCCGAACTGCAACGAAAAGGCCCGTAGCTTAGGAGGCGCCGCGGGCCATTTCCTGGGATGGCCCGGGAACAACGGTAATACCGGACTCCGTTACCACAAAGCCCTTGGCCCGGTCTTCATTCGGGTCATACCCAACCTGGCTGCCCTCGGGCAACTCGGCATCGTTGTCGATAATGGACCTCCGAACGCGGCTGTTGCGGCCTATCCTCACGTTTGGCATCAGGATTGACCGGTCCACTTCGCAAAAGCTGTTGATCCGCACGCCGGGAGAAAGCACGCTCGATTGCACGCGCCCGCCCGAGACGATGCAGCCCGCGGATACGATGGAATCGAGCGCCAGACCCATGCGCTGCCCTTCCTGCGCGAACACGAACTTGGCCGGCGGCTGCTGAACCACACGCGTACGAATGGGCCATTTCTGGTCATAGAGGTTGAACTCCGGGCTCACGGAAACCAGGTCCATATTGGCTTCGTAATAGGCATCCAGGGTGCCGACGTCGCGCCAATACCGAGCCGCCTTGGCGTTGATATCGAGAAAATCGTAAGCGATCACCCGTCGCCGCGACAGACAATTGGGCAGGATATTGTTGCCGAAATCATGTGCCGAGCCGGGCGTCTCGGCATCGCGCCGGAGTTCGTCCATCAGTACATTCGTGTTGAAGATGTAGATACCCATGGAGGCGCTCACCATATCCGCGTTGAAGATAGATCGGACGGGATTGCCGTGCTGAGGCTTCTCCTCGAAGCCCGTCACACGGTGGTCCGGACCGATCTTGGCGACGCCGAAGCGCCGGGCCTCGTCCGGAGCAATCTGAATAGTCGCGATAGTGACGTCAGCCGTGTGGCTGCGATGCCATTCCACCATGTGGTGGTAGTTCATCTTGTAGATGTGGTCAGCCGAGAGGATGATCACGAGGTCGGGCGTTTCGCCAACGACGCTGTGCGCATTCTGGTGCACGGCGTCCGCCGTACCGAGGTACCAATCGTCTCCAATGCGCTTCATGGGAGGGATCGCCTCGATGAACTCTCCCAGTTCGGGCGAG
The DNA here is from genome assembly GCA_025462965.1 of Bryobacterales bacterium. Classification (GTDB taxonomy): domain Bacteria; phylum Acidobacteriota; class Terriglobia; order Bryobacterales; family Bryobacteraceae; genus JALYXI01. Next base: position 11,331 of record JAOAPQ010000324.1, on the reverse strand, counting down.
AGAATGTTCCAGCCGTCGCGGATGTGGCGGTTTAATTCGAGTGCCTTGTACTGTGTTAAGATGAAGATTCGTCTCAGGTCCGAGTTAATACAGTTGGAGAGCGTGAAATCGATGATGCGGTAGGAGCCCCCAAACGGGACGCCTGGCTTGGCGGTGTACCGTGTAAGCGGGTGAAGACGCTCCCCGGCCCCGCCTGCTAGTAGTATCGCAAGAACATTTTCCATTGAGATCCGAAGTAGTGTTTTTTCAGTAACTTACAAATGCCGGAGGCCGCACGCCGGGGCTGGCTGGCAGAAAGATCTTGACTTTCGTAATCAAATACATATGATATCAGTACCTTGCGGATTGGACGCGGGGTAAATTTGTGATCGGTTTGGGGGTGTATTTTTAGTTGGCAGAAATAAAACTGCAAGAGGGCGAAACGATTGAGAACGCCCTGCGCCGCTTCAAGCGAAAGGTTCAGACAGAGGACATCATCAAAGAGGTGAAGCGTCACTCCTTTTATCTGAAACCGGGCGAGAAGAAACGCGTAAAGCAGGCCTTAGCCCGCAAACGCAATCGGAAAAAGAGTCGGCGCGAAGTCGAGTAGCTTTTTTCAAAAATACGGTAGACAAGGGCGGGCGAGTCTTTTCAAGGCCGTTCGCCCGGGTCTTATGGAGCAGACGGGCCATGGCACAGTTCCAGGATCGAACTCTACAGTGTGTGGACTGCGGTGCGGATTTCATTTTCACCGCCGGTGAACAGCATTTCTTTTTCGACAAGGCCTTTAAGAACGAGCCGAAACGCTGCAAGGCGTGCAAGGCCAAGCGTCAAGGCGGCGCCGGGGGGCGCGTCGAAACGAGCACGAATTGCTCGCAATGTGGACGTGAAACCACTGTACCGTTCAAGCCCACGCAGGGACGTCCGGTGTTCTGCCGCGAGTGTTTCCAATTGCGGAATGCCTCAGCCGCGACGGCCTGATCCCGTTTAAGCGGGAGACTTCTTCACCCTCGCCAACTTCTTGGCATATCCCTCTTTATTTACCTGACGCGAACGGCCAAGCGCCAGCGCTTGTTCGGGAACGTTATGCGTGATGACCGAACCCGCCGCAACATAGCTGTTACTGGCAATTTCCAGAGGCGCGACCAGCGTTGAATTGCTGCCGATAAAGGCATGGTTCCCGACCTTGGTCTGATGTTTACTCACGCCATCGAAGTTGCACGTGATGGCGCCGGCGCCGATATTCGTCCCCTCGCCAACAATGGCATCTCCGAGGTACGCGAGGTGTCCCGCCTTGGTACCGGCTCCCAGGGTGGCCTTCTTCAGTTCCACGAAGTTACCGATATGGACGTCTTCCGCGAGGTGGTTGCCCATCCGGAGGCGCGCGTACGGCCCGGCATGGACGCCGCGCTCCAGTTTGGATGTCCCCACAATGGTGAACGGGCCGATTTCTACCTCATCGGCAAGCTCCGAGTCTTCGATGATCGAACAGGCTCCTATGCGGCAATTCTCACCGATGACCGTGTTCCCGCGAAGCTGAGCGAAGGGCCCGATCACCGTATCCATGCCGACGAGCACCTGATCGTCCACCGTGACCGTTTCAGGCTTCTCGATAGTCACGCCGTCGAGCAACAGCTGGCGCACCTTACGGGCGCGGAGTACGCGGTCGGCGGCGGCAAGCTCTATCCTGTTGTTGATCCCCAGCAATTCGGCTGAGTCGTCCAGCGTTATCGCCTGCACCGGGTGGCCGTGTTCGATCAGGATGGAGATCATATCGGTGAGATAGTATTCGCCCGCCGGGTTATTTGCGGTGAGCAGGTCAACGTAGCGCCAGAACAGCTCGGATCGGAAACAGTAAATGCCTGCGTTGATCTCCCGGACCTTTAGCTGATCCGGGCTGGCGGCCTTTTGCTCGACGATTGATTGCAGCGCCCCGGCCGGGTTGCGCACCACCCGTCCGTAACCGGTCGGTTCCTCGAGACGTGTTGTGATCATGGTGGCGGCGGCGGAGCTGCTACGGTGACGCTCGATAAGGGATTCGAGGGTCGAGGGGAGTATCAGCGGGCAATCGCCGTAGAAGACGAGAAGCATTCCACCGAGCGAAGCCAATTCGTTCCGGCCGCAGAGGATCGCGTGGCCGGTTCCCTTTTGCTCTTCCTGATTAATAAAACGAATACCGTAAGAGGCCACGTTCTGGCGAACGTTCTCCGCCTGATGGCCGACGACCGCAAAGACACGCTCGGGAGCCGCCAGGGAAAGCGCGGTTCGGACGCTGTGCTCCATCAGTGTGCGGCCGCCCGCGGAATGCAGCACTTTTGCGCGCCGCGACTTCATGCGCGTACCGAGTCCGGCCGCGAGGATCGCTATAGTTACGTCGTTGTGGATGCTCATGTCCAGATCCTATTTTGGGCAGGGTGAAGTCTGCTCTACAAGCCGTGTTCTGTTCAGGCGCCCCTGGCGGGCAAGATCCATCGCGACTGCGGCCGCCGTCGCGGGATCGTGCCGCACCCGGGTAGTTCGCTGCAGAAGCTCCGCGGTGACGATTTGGATCCCCATGGCTTCAATAGCGGCAAGATCGTTTTCCACCGGTTTGACGTTTGCCAAAGCGTAGCGCCGGCGGGCGGCGGGCCCGACCGAAACGGTGTTCACGACAGCGTAATCGATCAGCTTCGCACGCGCGTGCTTTTGGATAGCCCGTATGTGGTCGGAGGCCGTGAACTCAATCGTCTCTCCCGGTTGCCACATCAGGTTGACGAAGTACGCCTTTACCGCTCGGGATTTCTGGATGGCTCTCGAAATGCCGCTGACCAGCAGGTTGGGAATCACGCTCGTGAAAAGCGAACCTGGCCCCAGCGTAATGACATCCGCATCCGCTATGGCCTGCAGCGTCTCCGGCAAGGGCCGGCAGCGGCGCGGAAAGAGGCGGATGCGCTCGATCCTGCGGCGGCTGCGGCTTATGCGTGTTTCCCCGCGAACCACCCTGCCGCCCGCCAGTTCAGCTTCGAGTTGCACGTTGGCCGTTGTGGAAGGGTAAATGGAACCCGCAATGGCAAGGGCCTTGGAGGATTGCTTCACCGCTTCCGGGAACTCTCCGGTGATGTGCGTAAGCGCGGTGAGGAACAGATTCCCGAAGCTGTGGCCGGCGAGTCCCCGGCCGCTTTGGAATCGATACTGGAATAGGCGAGAGAGCAAGGCCTCGTCTTCAGACAGAGCCACCATGCAATTGCGTATATCGCCGGGTGGGAGCACATCGAAATCGCGCCGCAGGCGGCCCGAGCTGCCCCCATCGTCCGTTACGGTCACAATAGCCGTGATGTCAACGGGGATGTCGTCGGGTCCGCCCCCGTGAGTGTACTGCTTTAAACCCTGCAGGAGAGCCGACAGGCCACTCCCACCGCCGATGGCGACGACTCGCAAGGGTTCCGTCATAGGGTCGCGGCAAATACCGAAGACCTGTTCGAGCTGGAGACGCTAACTCGGAAATTTCTCTGGAAAGAGCAGTTGCTGAACCAGCGGCTGCTGGGCCACACTGGCGAAGTCGGCATCGTTGCGGGCCGCCAGGCGGTTTTTCGGGTCGATCTCGATGGCACGCTTCAGGTTCTCATATGCGCCGCGCAAGTCTCCCGAGAGGCTGGCGCAGATCGCGAGGGCGTAGAGTAGGTGGTCCGCCGAATGTCCGTCCTGGGCACTAAGACCCATTGCAGTCTCCAGGTGTTTCCGTGCGCAGTCCAGGTCACGGGCGTTGATGCGCTCGATCGCGTAGTTGTAGTAATCTTCCAGCCCCTTCAGTTCGACCACCGGCGCTTGCAAACGTCGATCGCACATGATGACGTGCAGCCGCGCATTGTGGGATACCTCTTTTTGAGGGCCCTCGATCGCCGCTTTGAAGAGTTCCCGAGCGTCGTGGAACTGCTGCGCGCGAAACTGCTTCACTGCCCCCTCGAATGTCTGCAGTTGCTTTTCCGATTCGGTGAGCGGCGCATCGGAGATCGAGCCGCGCACGTTCGCGCCATCTTGGAAAACAGTCGGACCTGAAGTTTTCACGCTTTTGCCACTGTTGGCGGAAGTTGACTTCTTGTTGACGGGCATTTGTAAGCGTCCTCACCCAGCTACAAATCAGCCTTCTCTTTTAGCAGATTCACGAAGGGGAAGTCAAAACGGGGCCGCAGGCGAGATGACGGGCGCTAGTCCGCCTGGGATCTGGCGCCTTTCGCGCTGGCCGTCGTCTTTGAAGGCAATCGCGGACCGAAGGCGAAGCAGGTTCTTCAGAGCCTCGAACCAGAAAGGTGCGCCCATACTTAGGAGCAGAACCGAGAGAGCGGTCCCGGGAGCTTTCGCGATGGTCCACCGGTTCCACCACTCTGCGGGACTCGAAGGCACGGGAATCAGATTGCCGCCTGCAAGCTTCTCGATATCCTGCAGACTAGCGGCTTGGAGTCCTCCGTTGGCCGCCGCTCGCTGAACCAGGGTTCCTCGAAGCGTGTCGTCCACGGCCAATCGATTGATCAACGCCAAAGTATCCAGTGGGACCGCCATAGCGACCAGCAGAGCGTTGGCGAGCGCGATGTTGCGCGTGGTAAAAGTGAAGCGCGCGCTTATGCGATCTATCGTTTGGTCGAACCAGCCATTAATCTTGGCGACGAAATCGGTTGACCCGGCGTGAAGGATGGCCATGTCGTGGCGGGCGCTTGCGGAGAGCGCCGGGTGGGAAAGTTCCAATGACAACGCCAGATCCCGGACTTTGGCGAGGGCTGCACCGGGATCAGGAACGCCGTTAGCAAGCAGCGCCGCCGCCAGGGCCTGACGCTCGACTTCCGGTAGGCTCCGAGGGCCCTCTCCGCTGGCGAGTTCCAGAAGCAGGCGCGTAAACTCCTCGCGATGAACGAGCGAACCGAGGCGTCCTCCATCCGCAATCAGAGGGTGCTTCAGCAGGTGCTCGATCACAGCGCGCGCCACTTCCATCGAAAACCGTGGATCGATCTGGCGCAGGAGGGCCGCGAGCCCCTCTCGCAAATGGACGCCGCGCGTATTGAGCAGCGTGCTCCATATCTGAGTCAGCATCGTGACACCCATGCTCGCCGCCAGCATTACGACCGCAAGGCTTATCAAAATGTCGATCGATTTCAGCATTCGACCACATTCTAAACGCGACCTTGCTTTCAAACCGGGCGCCGACCGTGCTGCGGAGCCGGCCCGCTTACGTGTTTCGGGCTGTAAACACGGCCTTCCGGATGAGGTTCAAAATATTTTAGCTTCTCCCGTGACTGCATGTTCAGTTGTCAAAGAGCATTGCATTTCAGTTAGAATACGTAAGGGCAAGCCCAAGTGGCGGAACTGGCAGACGCGCTACGTTCAGGTCGTAGTGGGGGTAACTCCGTGGAGGTTCGAGTCCTCTCTTGGGCACCAGGTTAAGGAATGTGGCCGGCCGCTTAACCGCGAACCGGCCCTTTCTTTTACTGCTCCTTACAGTTTGAACGTGAAGGTGAGAGTGGCGACGGCGCGGACAGGCTTACCGCTGTCGGTGAACGGTTGAAACTTCCACCGTTTCATCGCCGCTGCGGCTGCGTTCGTGAGCACCGCGTTGCCATTGAGAATCTTTACGCCCTCAACTGACCCGTCTTCGGAGATGGAAGCTTCGATCTCCACCCTCCCTTCGAGCTTCAATTGCCGGGCAATGGCCGGGTAGTCGGGTTGCGGTTTAGCCACAGCCTGCTTCATGGCTTCGGCTTGAGTCACTTTGCGCGCGTCGTCCGCCCATAGAGTGGCTTGGGAGAAGAAGGTCCCGGTAGCGATCAGCAGGCCCGGAGCCAGGGTTCGTAGCAAGTATTTATTCATTTTAGGTTCTCCATTCTGGGGTTGGTTCAAATTCCGAACTGACAAAATTCTGGCGAGCGGACCGGCTTTCCGCGTCTTTTCTTCGACCTGCCGTCTCACGGTTGCTGATACCCACCATCTCGCGCAGTCGTCCGACGGAGGATTGCAAGTGTTCGGCCTCGGCGGACATCTGAGCTCCCGCGGATGCGCCCTCCTCGGCGCTTGCAGCGTTCTGCTGCGTAACCTTCTGAATCTGCAGGATCGCCTTCGAGATCCGCTCGACGCCCTTGGATTGTTCCTGGCTGCCGACATGGACCTCGTCGGAAAGCTTTTGGACTTCCATCGCGCTGTCGGTGACCTGGCGCATCGATAGAGCAACTTCATCGAGCCGAATCTTTCCGTTGCGCGAATGATTGATCGATTCCTCAATGAGGGTCGATGTATCTCGCGCCGCCTGCGAGCAGCGCTGAGCAAGGTTCCGAACCTCGTCGGCGACGACAGCGAAACCCATACCCGCCTCCCCGGCCCGCGCCGCCTCGACGGCTGCATTGAGGGAGAGGATGTTCGTCTGAAAGGCGATCTCATCGATCACGCGAATGATCTTGGAAATTTTCTCGCTCGACGACGAGATATCTTTCATGGAAACGAGCATCTGTTCGAGCTTGTGATTGGCTTCGGTCAGGAGGCGGTTGGCGTCGGCCGCAAAGCCCGTGACCGAATGTGAGTTCTCGGCGTTCTTGTGAACCATCTGGTTGATCTGTTCGGTTGAAGCGGAGGTCTGCTCAAGAGACGCGGCCTGCTCGGAAGCACCCTGAGCCAGCGATTGACTGACCGAACTCATTTGCGTTGCCGCCTGCCCGACCGAGATCGCGCCTTCGTACACATCGGAGGTCATGCCTTCGAGAGCCAGGCTCATCTGACGGATGAGCAGTCCGATGAGAAGAGCGCTTGCGAGCGTGAGACCCACAAAGACGAGCGCGAAAAGCCTGCTCGCCGACGCGTTTTCCTGGGTGGAGACAGTGCTTGCGGCGATTTTTTCCCGTTGATTCTCGACAAAGGCCCGCGCGCTCCGCTGCAAATCGTCGTAAGCCGGAACCAGCTTCTCGCCCACCAGTTTGAGGGCATCGTTCATCTGCTGCTTCGTGACGAACTGAACGAAATCGTTGCTGATCGGCTTGATCGCGTTTGCCTTATCCTTCAGCTGAAGGACTAAATTCTTATCCGCGGAGTCGTCGAGCAGCGTCACCAGTTCGCCGAAGATGGCCTCGATCCTGCTTTCGGCCGCAGCGAGCGCGCGGCGATTCTGGTCCACGCCACTGGCATCGTTCAGAATGGAACGCAGCAGCAGGGCTTGTTGAGTTGCGGCGAGTTCACCGACCGTTTCGACCAACTGGCTCGAGCGATCAGCTCGTTTCGACATACGATATGCGACCCTATCGAGGGCTCCGTTGAGCGAATTCATCGCGCGGATGGTCGTGATCGTCAGCGCGGCGATCAAGACAATGAGGGCGCCGAGCGCCAGGTTGAATTTTGTGCGGAAGTTGATTTCAGTCATAGCCCGAAGAGCTTCTGCTGGTTTATCGGCTCCCGGGGACAAATTATTTAGGTTGGCCGCAAGAAAAAATTGGACTTAATTCCGTCCCTTGGCCTGCCGCGGCCGTTAGTTTCGGTACAAAACAGCTTTGTTCGATCGCCAACGACGTATAAGATGGGGACGAGCAATATTGAATGTCCCTCAACCTGGTCAAAGATATAAGGTCCGCTTACGCCCATCTGAATCCAAATGACGTCAGACGGCTAACCGAACGGCCGCTTTCGGTGGGACTGGTTGCGAACGACGAGTCGGGGTATGCCGCAATGGAGCGGTTTCTGGCTCCGGTTCCCGAAGACGCGGAGCTTTCAGTTAATGGATTCGCTGTATTAAACCGGATCTCGGCGAATTCAACGCCGGGTTCCTACGATCTGATCTTGTGTGAGGAAGGCGTGGTTTGCGCGAGGAACGGATACATATTCCACCCTGACGATCCGGCCCGGACCATTTGCGAGATCCTCGACGGCCTTCAGGAACTGGAAATTCCCCTCGCGCGCCACTTTTTGTCTTTTCGCGAGCCGGTGGTCAACCGGATCATTCACAGGATCTCAAGAGAGAACGCCTTGTTCGCGCTCGTAACCGCGTTACCGAATGTGGTTCCGAACCTGTTGGAGCTGCCTTGGGCGGTGGGAGAATTTGCGACGGACACGGCATTTCTCACGATCAACCAGGTGCGTCTGGCATTCCTGATCGCGGCGGCTAACGGCAAGACCGTGGGTTATGGAGAACAGAAGGCGGAGCTCGCATCTATCGTCGCCGCGGCCTTTGGTTGGCGTGCTATTGCAAGGGAGCTGATCGGGAAGATACCCCTGGGCGGCGGCCTGATTCCGAAGGCAGCGGTGGCGTTCGCCGGAACCTACGTCGTCGGGCTGAGTCTAGAGCGGCTGCACCGAACCGGGAGCGACTTACGGCGGTCGGAGCGCCGCGCGGCTTATGAGCAGGCGCTGGAACGCGGCAAGGGCATCGTGCGCCAACTTCTGCCGTCGCTGAAAAAGCGCAACGCGGCGTAGCCTCGCGGCGTCCAGACCTTGTAACCGCTGGGCGACAAATCTTGTGGATTCACCATAACCCGGCTGTACAATTGAGGATACCTATGGGTAATTTGCGACACCTTCGGTTGTTCGGTTTAGCGCTGGTCCTGGCGTCGGCGGGGCTTGGCGATACGCTCACACTCAAGAATGGCACGGTCGTGGAAGGTACGTACCTGGGCGGTACCGCCCGCGTGATCCGCATGGCCGTCGGAGATGGCGTTCAGTCGTTCGGCATAGATACAGTCGCAGGGCTTCAGTTCGGTGGCGGCGGGGGGGAACGTTCGTCCCGGCCCGGCCCCGGCCCTGGGCAGGCAGACTCGCGGCCGGTTCTCCAGCGGCCGTCCTCCAGTTCGGACGATGATGCGCGGCCGGTGGTTCGGCGGTCAGCTTCGGACAATGACCGGCCCGTGTTGATGAGACCGGATTCGGACCAGTCTTCATCCTCCACGTCATCCTCTTCGCGCGGCCCGAGCGGGATGGAGATTCCGTCCGGCACCCAGATAACCGTGCGCATGATCGATAGCGTGGATTCGCAGGTTGCGCATCTCGGCGACACTTTTCGGGCGAGCGTCGATGAGCCGGTTTACGTTGACAACCAGCCGGTAATTCCGCGAGGCGCTGACGTGATCGCCAAGCTGGTGGAAGACCAGCAATCGGGAAAGATCGCCGGGAAGACCGTTCTCAAGCTGGCGCTCACTTCCATCAAGGTCGGGGACCGCATGGTCGATGTCACCACCCAGGATATTGTCCGGGAAAGCAGCTCGCGCGGTGCGCGCAGCGGTAAGGTCATCGGAGGAACGGCGGCGCTTGGCGCGATCATCGGCGGAATAGCCGGGGGCGGACGCGGAGCGGCTATTGGCGCGGGCTCGGGCGCGGCGGTGGGAACCGGCGCCCAGGAACTCGGCAAAGGCCAGCGCGTTCAGGTCCCGTCGGAGACACGTCTGGTATTTACGCTTGCGTACCCCGCGCACATCTAACTAAAAGGAACATCATCGTTGAAGCCAGTCGCAATCGTCACCGGAGCGAGCCGCGGTATCGGCCGCGGTGTCGCGTCGGAGTTGGCGCGCACCCATGAGGTCATCGCCACCTATCGGGGCAGGCGCGACGCGGCTGAATCGCTTCAAGCCGAAATCGCCTGTGATATTTTCCCCTGCGACGTTTCGAGCGCACGCGACCGCGCAGCCCTGATCGATCATGCGCGGAAGCGGTTTGGCCGCCTCGATCTCCTGGTGAACAACGCCGGGATGGCGCCCCGTGAGCGCAAAGACATCCTGGAGGCGACCGAGGAGAGTTTCGACGAACTGATCTCTGTCAACCTGAAGGGCCCTCACTTTTTGACGCAGTTGGCCGCCCGCTGGATGGTTGAGCAGGGTTCGGGCCGGATCGTTTTCGTGACCTCGATCTCCTCCTATACAGCGTCCGTGAACCGGCCGGAGTATTGCGTTTCCAAGGCGGGCCTGAGCATGTCCGTGGCGTTGTGGGCCGCGCGCCTCGCTGCTCAAGGTATTCCCGTTTTCGAGATACGGCCGGGCATCATCCGGACGGACATGATCGCCAAAGTGGAAGATGTCTATGAGGAGCGGATCGCGGGTGGACTTCTCCCGCAGCGCCGCATGGGGGAACCGCGCGACATCGCGGCTTGCGTGCGCTCGATCGCTGAGGGCCGGCTGGACTATTCGACCGGCCAGGTGCTCAATGTCGACGGCGGTTTTCACCTCCGGACGCTGTGATAACCGCCGGTGTTATCCTGAAGATTAGTCACAATCTTCCGAGGTAAAATTCATTGGCGTTGGTAGAAGGCTGTAAGCATTTCGTTGAAGTCACTGTCCCTGTGGAGGCGATCGAAGAGGAAACGACGAAGATCGCCGGCGGCTTTCAGAAGCGTGCCCGAATTCCCGGTTTTCGGCCGGGCAAAGCCCCTGCCAGCATGATCCGCAAGCACTTTGAGAGCGACATCCGGCAGCAGGTGCTGGAAGCACTGGTTCCGAAGTACTTCGACACCCAGGTGAAACAGGACAACCTGAAGGTGGTCGGCCAGCCAACCATTGTCGATGTGCATTTCCATGCGGGCGAGCCGCTTCGCTTCAAGGCTGAGTTCGAGGTTTTTCCGGACTTCGATATTAAGAACTACCACGGGCTGACCGTTCCCTATAAGGAGCCCGAAGTTTCCGACGCCGACGTGGATGAGCGAATCGACCAGATCCGGAACGACAAAGCGACATTTGTGAATGAGGAGCCGCGCCCTCTTGCGGACGGCGATTTCGCGGTAATTTCTCTCGAAAGTATCGGCGGCGCGGATGAGCCGGTGAAGACGGACGAGACCAGTCTGGAAGTTGGGGGCAAGGACACCATCGAAGGCTTCACCGATAATCTGCGCGGCATGTCGCCCGGGGAAGAGAAGGACTTCGACGTCATTTACCCGGAGGAGTACGGCCAACCCAAACTGGCGGGCAAGACCATTCGGTTTCATTGCGTGGTGAAGGGAGTTCGCCGCAAGGAACTTCCTGAACTGAACGACGAATTCGCGCAGGATCTTGGCGATTACCGCACGGTGGACGAGTTGCGGGAAGCTGTCCGAAAGGGGATTTTCGCTCAGCGTCAGCAGGAAGCGCAGCGGGAAGCCAAGGACAAGCTGGTGGAAACCATGGTCGATGAGAACGAATTCCCGGTGCCCGAAGCGTTCGTCGACCGGCAGATTCGCAATCGCGTCGAGCAGAGCTTGCGTGGTTTGGCCGAACAAGGAGTTGACCCGAAAACGCTAAAGCTCGATTGGGAGAAAGTGAAGGAAGGCCAGCGCGATCGCGCGGTTAGGGAGGTGAAGGCCTCCTTGCTGCTCGGAAAGGTCTCCGAGCGGGAGGACATCGGCGCAACGAAAGCCGAGGTGGATCGCGAAGTGGAGCTCTTGGCGCGTCAACG
>JAOAPQ010000552.1 GCA_025462965.1 Bryobacterales bacterium | reverse complement strand
GGCGATGTAGAGCTTCTGGCGGACGGGGTCCTGAAGGACGTCCATAAGGGTTTCGCCGGCGCTGATATTTTGTTGGACCGGGATAACCGTCCCGGGCGCGTCTGCGTCGCGGTTGTTCTGGTAGACGCGGATATTCGCCGGAATATTTATTGCTTCCGGGGATTGAACGAGAAAATCGCTCGGACCAACGGTGCCGAGTTTGGTGGCGGCCCTGGAATTGTATCTGAAATTCAAGGTGGCGCCGTTCTGCGACGGCGCAGTTTGCACGATGGGAACCGTACCCGTCGTCGGGGTGGGCGTGGTAGGCCCGCCGACGGGGACGAGTCCGCCCCCGCCCACGACGCCCACGACGCCGCCGGGAAAGATAATTACCCCACCACCGGCTCCGCCGAAGCCGCCGAGACCGTTCACTCCGGTGCTCGGCACCGTGTAGGCCTGGACGTTGATGCTCAGGCGTCCGGCGCCGGCGTTCCTGATGCTATCGGCAAGAGAACTCATGCCGGCTGTGACGCCACACTGGTCGTTGGCGAGCAGGATGGTCTGCGAATCGGCCTGAGCTATGGGGCTCTGCGTCAAGGCGGATAGCGGCAGCGTAATGAGACCCGATTGGGACAGCGCGTAGATGGTGCTGCCCGCGGAATTCATCACCATGCGGCCGGACAGGCTCTCCGGCAATTGCAGGCCGAGGCGGATGAGAAGATTATCGGGATCGTTCAGAAGAAGGCGCGTGACGTTCGCGTTGGCGGGCGGATTCTGCACGGGCGCAAAATTGAACGCCGAATAGATCGTCGACGAGTCCGGCGAGAAGACACTCCCGCCCTGGTTGGTCTGGGTATTGAAATTGGCTCCCGACGGAAATGCGAACGGTGAATTCGCGACATTCTGCTGCGCCACAATAGAGAGCGTCTGAGTATCGAAAAGGGACGCGCCGGCCATGAACTTCGAGCCATCCGGCGAAACTGAGAGAACGTTCGACAGGTTGGTCACGATGCGGCTGCGCAGAACGGTGGCAGACGCGACCTCATATATGAAGACCACCCGATTGTTCGCTGCGCCTCCGCTAATGACGTTCGCCCCGATGATGCTCTTGCCATCCGCGGTCGTAATCAATTTGCTGTGGTAGGAGGCATAGGTGTTGCCGGAGGGGGCTGGAAGCTGAGGAGGAGTGGGCGCGGCGGGCGTGAGCGCCACGTTCGACAGATTGCTGGACGACGGCGCGGAAGGATCGTAAACGAGCAGGACGTTCTGTCCCGCGTTGCCAACCGTGGAGATCAGAACACGACCGTCGCCGCCGACCGCGACACCCTCCGGACCGGCCGGGAGGCTGACCCTGCCAGTTACGGCGAGCGTTGAGCGGGTGAGGTCGACGATGTTGAGGGACGAGCCGGTATACGCAGTGATGTAGAGAGTATTTCCGTCGGGCGACATGGCAACGGAAACGGGCTGCGAATCGGTTTTGATAGAAGAGAGAAAGGCGCGCTGCTGCGTGGAGTAGACGTCGATTCGATTTCCGGAGCTATCGGACAGGTACAGTCTCTGGCGACGCTCATCGAAAAGAATATCGGAATAGGACGCCCCGCCGGGCGCGGGAACGACCGTTCCGAAGGTCGCCGCGAAAGAAGGCAGCACGGTGACCACACAAAACACCAGGGAAGACGCAGGACGCATTAGAGTACCCGCATTTTAACCCTTTTGCCCAGTTAAAGTTCTAAGCGGACCGTTCAGACGATATAACGGCAGGACTCGCTGTCGAGATCCACCAGGTGCTGGCGCTCGGGTGTCCAATCGCCGAAATCGACGCTCTGTATCCGGAGCGCGAACTGCCACTGGCCAGAGCTAATCTGCCGGGTGCGGAGGAGAGTTGCTTCGCAGTCAATGCACTTCTGTGTAAAGTGGTGGTTCGCGGGAAGCACGACGCGGATCGAGGCGCGCTCTCCGACGGCGGGAGGCTCGCCGAGGGCGGAACTCAGGTTGCAAGCGACCAGAATGCCGTTGCGATGGAAATTCGCGGTCACGCCCGCGACTGCCGCGGGCCATATTGCAGGGAAACGAAGGTGACAAGGCAGCTTCATTTCGATCCGGTCATCGGCTCGCCTGTTCATAGCGGGCCGCTCCCAGGCGAAGAAGGCGCGACACACAAGTGCAAATGCCGGCCGGATTTACCATTACAAACTCGCCGCATATTGGCGCTTTGTTTCATTTTGAAATCATCCGCTTGATTCGGCTCAACGTTACCACAAATTTCCGCTAAGGGTCTCAAACGGTAATGATATAAAGAGGGCAAACGTTACGGTTGCTCTCAATAATATTTCGCGGAAGAAATTAAAATGCGAAGCGCAGCTGGAGGTCGATACGACGGTTGTTCGTGTTGCCGCCGGGAGGTCCGAAGCCGCCGGCGCCCAACGCGTTCGCAACGCCGAAGAACGGAGAGGTGAGATCACCGCTATAGTTCGCGGGATTTACGTGGTTCAACATATTGCGCGCATTGGCCGAGATGGTCAGATTGTAGCGTTTGTTGGTCGTGCCACCCCCGCCCATGCCACCCATGCCCCCCATACCCATTGGCATCCCGCCGCGGCCACCGCCGCCTCCTCCACCCCCTCGGCCGCCGCGATCGCCGCCGCCTCCCCCGCCGCCAGTGGCGGGACGGGCCGCTCCTTCACCGAAGCCCCAGGTCTTTGAGACGCGCAGGTTCACGGTAAAGCTGCCCGGCCCTTGTCCGTAGTTGCGCGGAATTAGGGCGGCGCCGGGTGTCGGATAGAGGTAGAAGTCGCCGAACGCCGTGCACTTGACCGTCACGGAAGTGCCGCATGCCGATGCCGGAGCGAATGACGGACGTCCGTTGAACAGCGTCGTACCGTAGACATCGTGCCCAACCGTGATATTGAACGGCGGCCCTGTCTGCATGATAATGAACGGGCTAAAGCGGATATTGTACTTGGCGTTGAACGATCCGCTGATGATGCCGCGGTGCCGGATGTCCTGGGCGGAACGTCCGTAATCCTGCCTCAAGTTGTACTGGTCCGCGGGAAATGTGGCGACTCCGTCCGAATTGCTATGCGCGTGAGCGAAGACGTAGTAGCCGAACACCGAAAGATTGCTGTTGATGCGTGAGTTTACGTTTGTAATTAGCTGATTCTGATTGAAGGTGCCGTTGGATTCGTACTGGAAGATGTTTCCCGCGGCAGCGCCGAAGGGGTAAGCTCCGCCAATGACGTTATTGCGGTTATCGAAAATAGCGGTACCGTCGATCGGGGCATTGATGTCGCGGGAGAGGAACTGATGATTCATATGCGCCATCATGTAATTGACCGCGATGGTGGTGTTACGAGGGAGTCCGCGCTCGACACCGATCGCACCCTGGTAAGTCGTGGGAGAGTGCAGCGTCGGATCGAGAACGTAGCGGGTGATGGCCGAGGATCCGGTACCGGGTTGGGTGGCCAGCGATTCAATCACGGAGAGTGAGGGAACGTTGGGGAAGAAGTCCGGACTCTTGATGATGTAACTTTGCTCGTTGACGCCGTTGAACCGATCCGTCTGTAGAACATTGGCTATGCGGAAGCGGTCGTAGAAAATGCCGACGCCGCCGCGCACGACGGTCTTGGATTTTCCAGGCTGGCCGGGCGACCAGGCGAAGCCGACACGCGGCGCGATATCTCCGTGGTCGTGAATATTGGTCTGGAATTCGTAGCGAAGACCGCCGCTCAGGGTAAGGTTGGGGCGCGCACGCCAATCGTCCAGGATGAAAATACCGAAATCGGTCTGATTTACTGGAATGTACGGATTGCCGGCCGCTATGGAGAACTGGGTCGGCCCGGCGCCGGCGGCTCGTAACTGCGCCGGGGAAAAGCCGAGTTGCTGCAACTGCAGCGTGCGCTGATAAAGTTGGAGCGACGAGAGCGTCACGCACGTACTCGTCTGATTCGTGGCAGGATTGCAGCCGGGAACCGGGTTGTTGTTGGCGTCGAGCGCCGGCGCGAGCGCGCTGGCGAACTGGAAAGAGCCGCCGAAATTTTGAGGCGAGTTGTTGTACTCCAGGGCAGTGCGGACGCGGAAGCCGGCTTTCAGCGCGTGCGTGCCTTGCACCATTGAGGTGTAGTTCTGTAACTCGAAATTCTCGACACGGTCATATGAGCGGCCGATCTGGCTGCCGCCGCCGCTGAACGACTGGAGAACGTTGATGGAGGGCAGGGAGTTGTTGCCGGTCTCCACGGCGTTCGTGTTCATGAACTGAAAGCGAGTTTCGTTGATGATCTTGGTGCTGAGCACCGCAGTCTCCGTGATGCGCACGTTTTGCTCGGTGTTTTCCGTGTTGTACGCCTGGGACGGCAGTGTGAACTGGCCGAGACCGGCCTGGCTCTGCTTCTGCTGCTCAAAGCCGTAGCGCATCACGAGAGTGTTGTTTCCGTTGATCTGGTAATCCAGCCGGGGATTGATCTCGTTGCGGGTGTTCGGCGTCGGCACGGCGGTGCTGAACTGAGCCGGCTGGTTATTGGTGTCCAGGATGAAGGCGTTGATGATCGCGTTATCGTCGATCGCGCGGCGCTGCAGATCGAGGAAGAAGGAAGCCTTTTTGCCGAGCGGTCCGCTAACATTCGCCTCGTACATTTTGGAGCGAAACGTGGGCGTCAAGTTCGTTGTGGACACAGTCCCCGGGCTCTGGCCGGTCACGATGGAACTGGGCGCCCGCGACGCGATAAGGAACGGATTGCGAGAGTTAAAGACGGAATCGCTATCGTTGAACATCACGGAGCCGCGGAACTTGTCGGTGCCCGGCTTTGTCAGGATCTCGATCCGTCCGAAACCAAGGCGGTCATACTCCGCGGAGAACGGATTCTGATTGATCCGGATCTCGCGGATGGAGGACTTGGGAGGCAGGTTGCCGCCGGTGAAGCCGTCAATATAGATCTGTCCGCCGTTCGGACCCGCGGAGGGTCCGGCCAGTGCCTGAAGGTCGGCCGCGAGATCGTCGGGATCGTCGGGCAGGGCTTCCAGGTCCGTGCCTTTCAGGACCAGTTGTCCGGCGTTGGCTACGGGATCTACGCTCACGGTGCCGACTGCGTCCGAACTGACCGTGACTTCCTGTTTGTTGGCCTGGAGGTCAAGGGGGATGCTGAGGGTCTGGGTCTTACCGGCGGCGATGGCGATCGGCTTCGAACTGTAGTTTGCGAATCCGAACTTGCTGATCTGGACGGTATAGGAGCCCGGCGCCAGCCCCGCCGCGGTGAAAGATCCGGTTTCGTCGGTGGACAGGGTCTTGGAAGCCCCCTTCCCGGTGACAACGACACTAGCGCCCGGAATCGCTGAGCCGGTCACGTCCGTCACCTGTCCCTTCAAGGTGCCGCCGGAGGTTTGAGCGCCGGCAGGCAAGGCGGCGAAGCCCAGCAGGAGAAAAAACAGACCAATACTCGTTCGATATCGAGGCATAGAAATACGGTTATCCGTTCCGGTTCGTTTTGTTCGGTCGATCGCGCTTACTGGGGGATCGACATTTCAAAGTTCCAACTGCCATCGACGGCCGATGAACGGCCACCCTTGGATGGCGCGGTGAGAAGAGGCTCCACGCCGGCTACCAGACTGATAGCGGTGACGGTGGAGGGATCGGCTCCGCTGGAACTGGAGACCATGATCGCGTCGCCCGGCTTCAAATCGGCGAGCGTGATGGTTGGAGCGTTTTCGAGTACGCGAGATGGATCGAAGCGACGACCGCCGCCGGGACCGCCCGGTCCACCGGGACCAGCGCCCATGCGCGCCGGTGCACCCTCGCCTCCGCCCGTGGGACGGCCTTCGCCCTGCGCTCCCCTGCCCTGCCCGCCGGGCGCATTTCCACCGGGACCGCCGGGCGCGACGTTTTGTCCGGCTCCTTGGGGTCCAGCTCCTTGAGGTCCGGCTCCGGGGGCGCCCCCGGCCTGCTGCGTCCGAGCCATCATGGCGGCCATCATAGCCGGGAGTTTCTTAATCGTGGTGTTTTCGTTCACCTTGACGGT
>JAOAPQ010000550.1 GCA_025462965.1 Bryobacterales bacterium | reverse complement strand
GGAACCCCTGTTTATTACCTTCCGTCTCCACGGAAGCCTTCCCTCCTCCCGGCATTTTCCTACGGGATCCTTGAGCTCGGGGAAGGCGTTCGTCTGCATGGACCGGTTGCTGGATGAGTGCCGCGCCGGGCCCACTCATCTGAGAAACCCAGCCGTCGCTCAAGTTGTGGTCGATGCGATTCGTCAAGGCGTCGGCCGCGACTACCTATTGCACGCTTGGGTAGTCATGCCAAACCATGTTCACTTGTTACTCACACCGCAGGAGGAGGTTTCCCGACTCCTGCGAAAATTGAAGGGTGCGACCGCCCGGCAAGCCAACAAGCTGCTCGCGCAATCTGGGCAGAGTTTCTGGCAGGACGAAAGCTATGATCGTCTGGTGGATGGTCCCGAAGAGTTCCGGCGGCTCGCGAACTACATTGTTCAGAACCCCGTTCGGGCAGGACTCGCCGCATCGGCGGAGGAATACCCGTGGTCGGGCATCGCGATCTAGTCTAGGCGGGCTAAAGCCCGCCGCCGGCTGAAGCCTGCCCCACCTGGCGTTCGCGGTGCAAACAGTTTTCTTCTGAGTGGACTTCGGCTAGAAACGTAGCCGGATGCCGAATTGGGCGGCGCGCGGAAGCCCAGTACCCGTGGGAATCGACGGGCGCACCGCGCTGAAGTTGCCGAACGAGGTGGCGCGGTCCACGCCAGCCAGCGCTCGCGATCCGCCGGCATTCATGAGGCTGCCGCTGCTGCTCAAGCTGAATCCCGAAGGGAGACCGCTCGTGGCCGAGTTGACGGTGGTCAGAACGCCGCTGAATGCCGACGTCGGCAGTCCAGCCGCACCGACCAGGTTCGACACATTGAACAGGTTGAATACCTGCGCCGTCAGTTCGGTGCTGAGGCGTTCCTTTATCTTGATGACCTTGGATAGCTGGAGGTCCTGCGACACGAAGGCTTTGCCGAAGGTCGTGGAGTCGGGCAGTTCCAATACGTAGGGAGCGAGTCCGCCGCGCGGGAGCGCCTTTCCGGCGCGTGTGTTGTTGTACTGACGAATCAGGTTATTCAATTGTTGTACCGAACTGACGTCGCGGCCGAGCGAGCCACGGTGGGTCCCGGGCAGCAGCGCCCCGTTTATTCCATCCCCGTTGAGATCGGCCGACCCGACCAGAATCGACTGCGGCAGGCCGGAGAAGACCGTCGAGATCAATGAGGCTCGAAAACCCCATGGCAGATTCACGATTGCGTTGGCCACCAGACGGTGCGTACGGTCCAGGGAGGCGGGTCCGAAATTCGCCTTGACGTTGCGATTCACCAGCGTGCCGCCGGCGGTACTGGTGCCGCTGCTAAGGCCGAGCCCGTCATTCGTGGTTGCCTCGACACGCGAGAGGGCGTAAGACACGGTGTACTGGAACTGCTTCGAGAAGCGCTTATCGAGTTTCACTGTAAACGCGCGGTAGCGGGAGAAGCCGTCGGAAGTGATCAGCGTAATTTGTTTGGTCGGCACCACGCCGCCGCCAAGAAGAATCGGTTTCCCGTTGCCGGGAAAGATATTCGCCGCATCGACGTCACGCATGAACTCGTGCACGCCGCGGGAGTACAGCAGATTGGTATCGATCACCATATTCCAGGGCAGTTCGCGCTGGACTCCCACGCTCGCCTGGAAGTTATAAGGTGTCGACAGACTGTTGCTGATGATCGTGCCGGTGAGAGTCTGCTGGACGGTCGGAATGGTCGCGGCCGGAGCGGCTTTGTAAACGGCCTGACCCGCCGCGATCACCGGAAGAGCGTCTTTCAGCGTCCCGGTGAAAACCGGGCTGAAATCAAAGCCGGTACCGCCGGAGAACTGGAAGTTGTTGTTCTGCCCGGCTGCGAGTCCGATGGTGTCGTTGCCGGAGTTGAACGCGACGATGGAGGCGCGCTCGTTGGTCACCAGGTTGCTGATCCGTCCCGCATAGTAGAGGCCAGCTCCAGCGCGGATGGAAGTCTTGTGATCATTGCGCGGATCCCAGGCGATGCCCAGGTGCGGCGCGTAATTGTTCTTATTGATGGGGGTCGGAGCCGTGCCGTTCGGCAGAATCGGTGCCAGGATGGCCGGCTTATTCAGATCGTTGTCCAATGGATGGGTGTCGACTTCATAGCGCAGGCCGGCGTTGAGGGTCAGGTTCGTCCGCAGACGCCATGTGTCTTCCGCGTACCACGAGTAACGGGTGTTCCGATGCGTGTTATCCGGAGTACCGGGGATACGCTTGCCGTTGCAGTTCCCGATGGTGGCGGAAACCACCGTGCTGTTCAACAGATCAGTCAGGCTGCGGGTAGCGGGCGGATTGACGGTTATGCTCGGGAAACAGGCCGCAAAATTGAAGACGCTCACCTGCCGATAGGTCACGTCGCCGCCGATGCGCACGGTGTGTCGTCCACGGATGTAAGTGACGTCGTCGCGATACTGGTTGAAATATTCATCGGTGCCCTGCGGGGTGTTGATGTCCGGGCCGGCTGTGAGCGAATTATCGTTCACGACAATGCGAAAGCCTTCGGCGCCAGGGACGGCCAGTTGCTGCGATGCGGCGTCAGGGCGCAGGATTCGATTGTGAAATTGAGTGACGCCGAGACGGAAGCTGTTGGTCAGCCGCGCCGTGAATACCGTGTCTAGACCTGTGGCCCACTGGTTGGTGTTATCCGCATTGATGTTTCCGGTGGAAGGCAGCGCGTTGCCGCCAAACCCGCCGAAATTCGAATCCTCATTTCGCGTCCAGCGAAATAAGGCATGATTGTTCTGGTTGACCGCCCAATCGAGACGCGCGTTTGCCGATTTCTGGTCGTAGGGGGCAGAGGCAGAGGTCAAGCCCGGAAAGAAGGGCGAGGCAATCGAAAGAGCGGAGGCTTCGTGTGTATTTTCAATTCCTCCGAAGAAGAAGAGCTTGTCCTTGATCAGTTTCCCGCCGCCATCGCCGCCGTACTGCCGGCGGCTAAAATCGGGAGCCGTTGGTCCAAGACCGGGGCGCGCGGCGTAGGCGGAGTTCCGGAAGTAGCCGAAGCCCGTCGCGTGATAATCGTTGGCGCCACCCTTCGTAATGATGTTGACGGAGCCGGTCGCGCCGAGGCCTGAAGACGCGTCGGCATTCTGCGTCGAGACCTGAAATTCCTGGATGATCTCCTGCGAGATATTCAGGGTGGTGGTGCCGACATGCTCATCGACGACATCCACACCATCCAGGGTGATTCGCGCTTCGCGCCCGAGCCGTCCGCCAATGGACACGCCGGTGTAGCGCGTCTTGGTGGGATCGAACGCCTTGCCGTCTGAGATCTCAACACCGGGTTCGAGTTTGGCCAGTTCCAGATAGTTGCGGCCGTTCAGCGGCAGCTCGTCGATCTGCTTGGTGTTCACAACGCCGCCGACGGTGACGCGCTCGGTATCGATCTGAACGGCGTTGGAACCGACTTCGACTGAGGTTGCGCTGCCCGCCACCTGGAGACCGATGGTGAGCCGGGAGGTCTGGCCCACTTCCACCGGGACGTCGGCAGTGTAGGTCTGGAAGCCCTTGTATTCGACCTTGACTTTGTAAGTGCCCGGCTGCAGGGTGGAGATCATGAAGTAGCCCTGTGCGTCTGTAGTCGCATCCCGGGTACTGCCTACGGCGGGGTTGACGGCTCTTGCGGTCGCGCCGGCGACGGCAGCTCCAGACGCATCGGTCACGACGCCTGCTATATTTCCAACCGGCGACTGCGCCGGAAGCGAGACTGTGCCGGCGAGCGCAATTGCGAGCGCCATGGCGAAAGTTGTTGGTTTCATCCTTTTTCACCCCCCCAAACTGCCGATCGAAAATACCACCCGCCGATGAACGCGGATGCACGCCGATCAGATTGTCACAATAGTAACTCCACCAAGCGTGCAGTTCCAGTGCATGGTTTGACGTGCTATACTACAAAAAGAATCGAAGACATCCCGCCGAACTGTTCTCCCGCCTCTCTGTTGACCGGTTTTGCTGATCCTTCCAAAAACAACTGAATGAAAACATTTGATGAATTAACGCTCTCGCCTACCCTGAAGAGCAACTTGACCCGCCACGGCTTTACAGTGCCGACGGAGGTTCAATCCCAAGCTATACCCCCCGCGCTCGAGGGCCACGATGTGGTCGCGACGGCGCAAACCGGCACGGGCAAGACACTCGCCTTCGTGCTCCCTTTGCTGGAAGCGCTGTCCAAAAAACCGATTTTCCCCGGCATCAGCGCCGTCATCCTGAGCCCCACCCGAGAACTGGCAATCCAGATCGAGGAAACGTTCGCCAAAGTCGCAAGCGGTACCGGAATCCGGGCTGCCGTTGTGGTGGGCGGAATGAACGAACGCGCGCAGCTGAACGCTGTCCGAAAGGGCGCCCAGGTGTTGATCGCAACACCCGGCCGCCTCTGCGATTTCCTGGACCGCAACCTGGTGAACCTCGCTATGGTGCGCATGCTGGTGCTCGATGAAGCCGACCGGATGCTCGATATGGGCTTCCGCCCCGCGATCCAGCTCATCATGGGCGCAATGAAAGCGGAGCGGCAGACGATGTTCTTCTCCGCGACGATCGAAAGCTCCGTGGCGCACCTGATTGCCAAACACCTGAAGAATCCGGTTCGCATCTCAATCGGGTCGGCCACGCGGCCGGCCGACGAGATCGATCTGCACGTTTATGAAGTGGAGCAGGATCGCAAGCTGGCCCTGCTGCAAAAAATGCTGAGGGACGAAACCGGTTCGTTTCTGGTTTTCGCGCGCACCAAGCGCGGCGCTGACAAACTGGCCAAGCGGCTGGGGGCGGAAGGTGTGAAGGCCGCGGCTATTCACGGCGACCGCTCACAAAGCCAGCGCAACCAGGCGCTTAAGGGCTTCCAACAGGGGAGCTACCGCGTTCTCGTGGCGACCGACGTCGCGGCGCGCGGCATCCACGTGGAAGGCATCGCGCATGTCGTGAACTATGACCTGCCGCAGGCGCCGGAAGACTTCATCCACCGCGCGGGCCGCACGGGACGCGCTGGAGCCCGTGGAACGGCTTCCACATTTGGGACGCGCTCCGAACGTTCGGAGATCCGCCGCATCGAAAAGGCGCTAAATCTGCGCCTCGAAAAACGACTCATGGTCGCCTAAGTTCCGGGGTCGGCCGGCATGGCGATCCACGCGATCACGTAAGCGATTGCGCCGATTGAAGGCGGAAGGATCGCCATTGCCACAAAAATGATCCGCATCAGGGTCACATCCATCTCGAAGTACTCCGCAAAGCCGGCGCAAACACCGGCTATTTTTTTGCGCGACAGGATGCGCCGCAGCACGCGTCTGGGGCGCGGCGGGGGGCAGTCAGGTGCAGGAATATCGAGAACGACCTCCGGAGGAACATCAACGGCTTTGCCGCATTGCGGGCAGAACCTGTCGCCTTCTTGCAGCCGGTAGCCGCACTGAGTGCAGAACATCTAATCCTAGTGTAGTCAGGGTAGGACAGGTCACAAAAGACGATGGCCTGTGTTATATCAGCATTTCTTTTATACCGCTCCAGCGATATGATGCTCTCCGGGACAGGAGAACGCAGATGCTGAATCGACGCGAATTCGCACACCGGATCGGGTTCACCGCAGCCGCGGCCGGAATGCTCACGGAAATGACTTTCGCCCAACGCGCGGCCGTCAACTTGAGCGGCGCCCAGTTGAAGGATATGGTCTGGCTGAATGCCAATGAAAACCCGGCGGGCCCGCCGGCGTCCGTGCTGAAAGCGATGGCGGACATGCTGCCCTTTTCAAACCGCTATCACTATCAGGAGTTCTCCAACTTCTACACCAAGCTCGCCCACAGCGAGGATCTGGATGCCGGTCAGATTCTGGTGGGCGCCGGATCGAGCGAACCTCTGCACGCAGCGGTGGAAGCCTTCACGTCCCCCACTCAGCCAATGATTTCGATCGCGCCGACTTATGAAGGTCCCCCCGAGGTTGCCCGGGCGCTCGGAAGGCGCGTGATTACCGTGCCGGTGACGAGCGGTTACTACGCCGACGTTCACAAGCTGGTCGCAGAAGCGGAAAAAGCCGGGGGCGGGCTGATTTACCTATGCAACCCGAACAACCCGACTTCCGCCGTTACTCCTAAGGCGGATATGGCCTGGATGGTGTCAAACCTTCCGCCGAATACCACCCTATTGATTGACGAAGCGTACATTCACTTTGCCGACACCCCGGATGTCGAGAGCGCGCTGGGTTACGTCCGCCAGGGGAAGAATGTTGTGGTGACGCGCACGTTCTCGAAGATCTACGGCATGGCGGGACTTCGCGCCGGTTTCGCGTGCGCGCGCCCGGATTTGATCGCGCGCATGGCGCCGTTCCGGAATAACGTGATTTCAATTGTGACCGCGCAAGGCGTCCTCGCGGCGCTCGCTGAATCGAAGACACTGCTTCCGGAACGCAAAGCGAAACTGGTTCGCACGCGGGTGGAACTGTGCGGTTGGTTGAAGCAGAAGGGTTTGAAGTATATCGATCCGCAGGCGAACTTCATGATGATCGATGTCGGCCGCGATGTGCGGCAGATGGGTTCGGCGATGGCGCAGCGCGGGGTGGCAGTCGGCCGTCCTTTCCCGCCGTTGGATCACATGTTGCGGGTTACGATCGGCACGGATCAGGAGATGGCTAAGTTCCGGGAAGTCTTCTGGAACGTTTTACAGCGCCTAGACTATAGCCGCCGATTAACGCGGATTAACGCGGATAGTAGAAATTAGGCCAGGGGGCCCGGGTTCCTGATGAATCGGTCGATTATTGCGTCCGCGGTCCGGTAGGTTAGGGCTAGCGCGGTCAGGGTCGGATTGCCGGAAGGGTTTTGGGGGAACGCGGAAGCGCCCAGGACGAATAAGTTGGGGGTTTGCCAGTGTTGTAGGTAGTTGTTTACCACGGAGTTCCCTTCTTTCGCCCCCATAATTGCGCCGCCCTGGATGTGGGTGGATTGGTAGCGCGTCGCATCGTATCGCTTCAATCCGGGGAAAGGCGTAACCTCGGTGGCACCCATTTCCTTCGCGATCTGTTCGGCTTTGCGGCTCATGAATGCCGCCATGCGGCGCTCGTTGTCGCGCCAGTCCAAAGTTAAGCGCAGCAGGGGGTCGCCGTGACGATCTTTGTAAGTGGGATCGAGGTCCATGTAATTGTCGCGATAGGCCAGGTGCTCACCGTAAAACGAGATGCGTCCCGTCCGGTCGTAGTAGTGGAGAGATGCCTTTTTCCACTCCGAGCCCCAAGTGGATTTCACGGAAGCCGGCGTCACGCCGAAATTCGCCATGGGGCGGAAACCGTAGCAGACCGTGTAAAGAGATCCGCCGCGGATGAAGTCCAGTTTGCCGTGATCGAAGACGTCCGCGTCGAAATCGTTGATGGCGATTCCGGCGGCCCCGGCTCCCATGAATCGGTTGAGAGGTTTTTCGAAGAAGGCCATCGCGGCGGGGATGGAGATGTGATGAGTCAGGTTCCGGCCCACCTTTCCGGCGTCGTCGATTCCGGAGAGCAGCAGGAGGCGGGTATTATTCAATGTCCAGGAGGCCAGCATGACGATACCGGCGGGTTGCACTACTTCCTCACCCTGCGCGTTCACGTATGTCACGCCGCGAGCGTGTCCGGCGTCGCGGAGAGTCCGGCGCACGCGGCATCCGGTCCGCAGCTCGAAATTGCGGCTGTGGGCGAGCACAGGAAGCACTGTGTTCGTAGGCTGCGCTTTCGCGCCGATCATGCATCCAAAACGCTCGCAATAGCCGCAGTATGAACAGCCCGCGCGCGACACTCCATCGGGATTCTTGTATGCCCGGCTGGTCGTCGCGGCCGGGAGCGGAAAGGGATGGTAACCCAGCCGCTCAGTGGCATCGCGAAAGAGCGCCGCAAGGTAAGGGACCTTCATCGGAGGGGTCGGATACTCCTCGCTGCGCGGCCCCTCGAAGACGTTGCCCCCTTGTACGGGCTTGCCGTGCAGATTCCCGGCCTTACCCGAAATGCCCATCATTTTTTCCGCGCGCGTGTAGTATGGCTCCAGCTCGGAATAGGAAATGCCCCAGTCCTGAATCGAATGACCTTCTGGGAGGCGATTCGCCCCATACTTCTCCACTGTCCGCGAATGCAGTTCGAAGGCGTCCGGCGTGTAGCGGTAAGAGATGCCGCTCCAGTGCTCGCCCGAGCCGCCGACTCCGGAGCCCGGAAGGAAGGATCCATATTGCCTCACGGGCAATGAACGGTCGCGCGGGCCGTGGCGGAACGTCACCGTCTCCTCCGAGATGTCCTGCATCATCTTGAGGCGGATTCCGTAATCGAGCTCATCCATGCCTTCGACATACTCGCTCGGTTTGTGCGAGCCGCCACGCTCGAGAACCAGGATCGAGAGAGACGTGCGCGTCGCCAGTTCCTTGGCCATCAAGAGTCCGTTCCAGCCGCCGCCGACGATGACCACATCCACTTCGGGCAGCCGCTTCATTTGGCATCCTCGCCCGGCTTGGCGTTCCGCCCCAGAACCTGCGCCAGGCTCAACGGTTCCGGCCGGAACTCGCGCCCGTAATATTTGTCGATTTCGCCGGCATAGCTCATGCGCGGACCGGGAAAGCCGATGAGCTGCCATCCGATCAGGCCGGCATTGCCGCCGTGCATAGGGTCGCAGAACATGCCTTCGATGGTGTGGGTTCGGAGCAGCGAAAAGAATGGGGTGTGCTCGATGCGGGTGAGTGTTGCTTGCTGTTCGGAAGGGCCCAGTAGATGAAGTCCCCGGATCTGCTTCAGCCCTTCGCGATAAAGTTGCGCGGGTGATTCGCTGCCCTGGTAGC
Organism: Bryobacterales bacterium; assembly: GCA_025462965.1. Classification (GTDB taxonomy): domain Bacteria; phylum Acidobacteriota; class Terriglobia; order Bryobacterales; family Bryobacteraceae; genus JALYXI01. The sequence goes on along the minus strand of JAOAPQ010000550.1, from coordinate 2,750 downwards.
CCTGCTCGGGAACGCCCGGCGCGAACGGAGGGCTGGTATATCGGAAACGGTCTTGTCCATAAGGTCCGGCCAGCTGCCGGTCGATATAGATCACCACGCCGGCCTCATTCGCGCCCGGTCCTGAATCATCTGAAGGGAAGATCTGCGCGGCGGCGGCTGCGACAGTGAGAGCTTGTGCTTCCGTGAAGAAGCGGAGAGGAAGCTTCAGGGTAGTCTGCTGACCGTCCTGAGCGTGAACGCGAATCGGTTTGCGAGCCAGCGTATAGACCAGGACGCCTCCGAGAGAGGTCGCTGAGAGTGTAAGGAAATGACGCCTGCGCATGCGCGGTCACTTGCCCGGCGGCGTTCCGATCATTCTCGGCGGCGCAGCCAGGAGCTTTTCCGGATCGGCATCGATCGGAAGCGCCAGCTCGAGAAACGCGATGTGCATCTCATCGATGGTCTGGTCTCCCCAATGAATCAACGCTCCCGGATCGGGATTAAATGCATTGTTCGGCGAGTTGTCGAAGTGCGCTACGGATTCCAGCCGCGTGCCCGCGGGTATCGTTTTCGGCTCGCGAAGCACATAGGTGGTCTGCCAGTTGAAGTCGTACTTTGGCACGCTCACCAGCACCTCGGCTTCTCCGTCGGGATAGACCGCCCGCACTTCCATCGCGCTTCCGCGGTAGTGCATATGCGGCTGAACGGAGAGCAGCTTTACCGGCAGCGCGACGGTCATAGAAGCCTTGGAGACGTAGTCCCGTTCCCCGGCGGGGATCGCCAGATCCAGATCGCGCAGCGTGTCGATCGCGAGCACCCGTTCTTTGACCTTCGCATCGGCGAAGTACAAACCGAGCTCCGAATGATCGGTTACCTGCTTGCCATTCGGGTTGTAGTGGATTTCGAATACGATGTCGGAGCCCGCCGGAATCATTTTGGCGCCATCGGCCAGCCAGGGCATTGGCTCGTAACCGGGCTCCCAGCCGACGATTTGCTGCCGACGGTCGAACAGGCGCTCGCCCTCTCTCCGGCGTGCGCGGTCGGCTACGGTCGCGCTCACCATCTGGCCCTTGGGGTAATCGGCCAGATAGCTCGATCCTGGCGCGCGGACGTATGCATTGACGTGATGTACGACGCTCCTCTGATCGATTCGCCATTCTGCGGCCCTGATCCATACGTCGCGCGGAAAACGTCCGCCCTCGATCAGATACCGGTAACCGAGTTGACCCGATGGCGGCACGGTGAAGCCCGGCATGCGGATTACGACATCGGGATTGCCCAGCTTCCAGCCATCGTGGCTCCGAGCTGGTTGGAAAGTGGTCTTTACGGGCTGGCCTTCCGGCGCGCCGGCTTCTGCCCAACTCACCAGCGTGGCAGTCTCCGATTCAGTGAGAGAGCGATCATTCTGGAAGGTGTGCGCGGTGGGGCCTTTTGCATCCCACGGCGGCATCTTTCCTGTCAACACGGATTCGCGGATCGCCGCGGCCCACGGACGGACGAGAGCGTAGCTTGTGAGCGCCATGGGGGCAGCTTCACCCGTCTGGTGACAACCGACGCATCGCCGTTGAAGAATCGGCCACACCTGCCCGGAAAAGGTTGGCGCGGCGCAGAGCGCCACAGCGGTCAGCAGCAAACCGGTCGCAAGCCTGGAGATCACACCCGGATTATACAGAGTTGTCAAAAACTAATGTTTCAGCTTGGCATAGACCGCTTTGATCGATACCTGGTTGCCGGCCGCTTTGTCGCCATGCGGATGATAGCCGGTCAAATCGAGCGATTGGGCCACCTCGTCCGCGCTCTGGCCTTTTTGGATGCCCGTCTTGACGCCTTCGATCATCGCGGCGAGATACTTGCGCTGCGGCTGGATGGAGTCGCGATTGCCGATGGGGCCATGTCCGGGAATCAGCGTGGCCACGTTCATGCGCTCCAGCCCGTCGAGCGTTTTCACCCAGTTCTCGGGATTGGCGTCCGGATCGGCCAGGTTGTTTGCCGCCGATGTGACGCATAGGTCGCCCGTGAAGAGGATCCGCTCCTTCGGCAAATACGCTACGGCGTCGCCGAGCGTGTGCGCGGGGCCCACGCGGGTCAGTTCGACGCGGTGCTCGCCATCGTCGAACGTCATGCGATCAGGGAAGCTGGCCTGTGGATGTTCCAGACGCCATTGCTTGAGATCGAACTCACCTGTCCCTTTGTCTTTATTCCATGCGGTGGGATTCTTGCGTTTTGATTCTTCGGTGCAATCCTGCGAGCAGACGATGGTCGCTCCGGCATCCACGAAAACGCTGTTTCCGAACGAGTGATCGGCATGATAGTGGGTATCGAAGGCGAAGCGCACGGGTTTGTTGGTGGTCTTCCGAAGGTCGGCTAAAATCGCGCGTGCGCCCCAGGGATAGTTCGCGTCGATCACGAGGACGTAATCGCGAAAGACAACCCATCCCGCGTTGGCAATGATTTTCTTCTCGGGCTCCGCCAGTCGGACGAAAACGCCCGGCGCGATTTCGTGGACCAGCGAGGGCTGGCCGAAGGAATCATGGTAGAAAGCAATGAGAAGAAGGCAGGAGAAGAGGCAGATCAGGACGGAGCGCTTCATTAACGTGACATGTTATCAGTTCCAGGGCAGCAGATCTCCACAATCAACGCCGAGTGTCAACGCAAAATAGAAAGTGCCTAAAACGAGCAAGATAGAAAGTTCCTAATCGTTCCTGGTTTCTCGGTCTTCATGGGGGATTCACAAGGGGGCGGCAGCCCTCTTGTGGGGGGAGCCGCGCTTT
>JAOAPQ010000548.1 GCA_025462965.1 Bryobacterales bacterium | reverse complement strand
AGGCGATCGCCGAATTCCGCCAGGTCCTCGAACTGGACCCGATCTCGCGGATGTACCTGGGTCACTTCGGATTAATTCTCTACCGGGCGCGTCGCTACGACGAATCCATTGCTCAGTGCCGGAAAGCTCTGGAAGTGGATCCCAACTATGTCAATGCGTTGTGGTTCATGGCGCTCTCGCTGGAGCAGAAAGGTCAGTTATCCGAATCGATCGCAAAGCTGGAGAAGGCAGTCAGCCTTTCCAACGGCCTGCACTACCGGGCGCTCCTCGCCCGCGCGTACGGGCTTGCGGGAGAGAGGCAGAAGGCCGTAATCATTCTCGATGAACTGATGACCGCGTCCTCCCAGTGCTATATTTCTCCGTTTGACATCGGCCTCGTCTATGTCGGCCTCGGCGAGTTGGATTCGGCTTTCCACTGGCTCGACGAGGCGTATCGGCAACGGGTGTTTCGCATCATAGAACTCACCATGCCGATGTTTGACGGCTTGCGCTCGGATCCCCGGTGGCAGGATCTTGTGCGGCGTATCGGGCTTCCGTTCTGATTGCGAGCGCTTCGCACAGGGGCGAAGCGCTCGCGTAATCAAACTACCTGGGGCAGCCGAGCTTCTGAACCGAGTAAGTGGTGGCGTCCTTGGCGTTCGTCACCGTCGGCGGAAGCTGAGCGTTCGTGGGTACCCACCAGATTTCCACCCGGCGATACTGAGCCGCTGTATCCTTTGACGTGATCGCGGAACCCCCGCGCTCTTTGGTCATCGGAGAGGTGGACGTGCCGCAGAAGAAGGGTTGGTAATCGACCCCGTTCTGTTTGACTCCCTGTTCGTCGATCAGGATCTGAGTCGGCGAGAAGTTCGAGCAGATGCCCTTTCCGGCGCTGATTACCGCAGCCGCGTTCAGAGCGCGCTGGCGATCCAGGTGGCTGATTCTCTTTTCGCGATCGGTCATGTGGCCAACGAACACCACACGTCCCGTCGGATCCTTGTCCGTGTACGTCTTCAGTTGCTCGAGCAGCAGGCGCTTGCCGCAATTATTGACGCGAGACTGACCCGGCGCGAAGAGCAGGTCCTGTAAGCGAACCGCCTTCGGATTCGCAGGCTTACGAACCGTGATAGTGGTGGTTGCGGTCCCCGTGCCCTTATCGTCCGCCGCGCTGGCGGTAATGGTGACGGTTTTGTTCTGTTCATCGTTATTCGATGGATCGAACTGCACGTTGCTGGAATCGAACGTGTTGCCGTTGATCGTGCCTTCAGAGGCGGTGAAGGTCGCGGGACGGATACTGCCGCCGCACTGTCCATCGAAGGTGGAATTGAGTGTGCTCGTCTGTCCCACGGTGATGGAGGTAGGCGAAGCGGAGACGCTACCGTTCGGGGCAACGTACGGCTTCACGGTAACAGTGGTGGTGGCGGTCGCGGGATTGTACTTCTCAGCCGAGGCTGTTACTGAAAGCGTCGTGGTGGCCTGAGGCGTGAATTGATAGCTGGTTCCGCTGCTTACCGTTTGGCCATTCACGGTCCATGAATAGTTCGGGCTCACACCGCCGGTAGCGGTTGGCGTGATGGTGACGCTCTCACCGACGCATACCTGGCTGGGGCTTGCGTTCAGAGAAACACTGAAGTCACGATTGGCTGGCGGCGGAGGAGGAGGCGCGGGCGCCGGCGGCGCTACGGGCTCTTTGTAACCGAACCGGAAACCGATTCCGGCAGTGACCTGCGAACCGAGCTGAGTGCCTCCACTGGGAATGTAAACCGATCCCGGGCCCGTTGGAAGCCCCAGGAGCCCGAAATGAGGGTTCTGAGTCCAGGTGCCGCGGGCATCAAGCCGGAACACGAAGCGCTTCGAAAGCGCAAACTTCACGCCGCCGCCCCAAACAAGGGCAGCATTTGAACTCTTGCCGATGTAGTTCGTATGGAATTGGCTATAGGCCGGGCTCTGCGCAAGACTGGTGGCGTTCGAAGTCGGCCAGAAATACTGGAAGGCGGGTCCGATTGTTACAAATGGACGAATCCGGGACTCCGGCCGCGTCAGATATAACATCGGTCCAAGATATACCTGGCCGTTGCGGGCGCCGAACGCCACGCTGGTAACCGGTGTGCCAGGCGTGGTTGTAGTCCGAAGGTTATTGACCGCAAAAATCGACCAGCTCTCTTCCATCCCGAAGTGAGGCGTGAAGTCGATATCGAAGCGCTGCCCGAATACACCGCCGCCGACCAGTTTATTGGGCGCGTTATCGCCCTTATGCTGGAGGGCCCAAAACTGGGCCCCACCGAAGACTCCGAGTTCGTATCGCGGCGAGACCGCGTTGTCCGGGGACCCGCTCGTCTGTGCATAACCGGGGGCGGACGCTCCGAAAAAAATCGCTGCGGCCAACAGCGGCGAGTAAAAGCCATTTCTTATCGTTATCTTAGTCATTCATCTCCGTTTTCTGTCGTACTTCTCCAACTGATATGGCTTTGAATTTGATGGCCCGCCCGGTGTAATGGACACCGGCAGAGCGAACATGCCCTGGTGTTGAGTAAGAGCGTATAGTCTCCCCGGCTGGCTGGTTACTATGGCAAGCGCCCGGACGGAGATCATGGAAGACCCGGGCGAGGACGCAGCAGCCCATGTCTGGCCCGCGTCGGAACTCTCATATACCGCGCCGAACTGCGCAAGATAGACGTGGTTCGGCGCAAGCGGATGCACGCAGATGGCGCTGACGCTATTGTTTTCGAGAGTCCAATGAACGCGCTGCCAGGACGAGCCGAGATCGTCCGACTGCATGAGCCCCGCGGAAGTGGCGGCGAGAAGCCGGCCGGCCCCTGGGGAAACAAGCCCATAGATTCGCGGATCTCCCGGAATCGCGCTCGCCTCGGACCAGGAGATGCCGTCCGACGAGAGCAATAACCCGGTCGAAGTAGTGGCCGCGATAGATTTAGCGTCAATCGGAATCAGAGAGCGGACGCCGGCAGCCCTGGCCGGTAACATCACCTTAGTCCACGGCTTTCCATTCTCGCTGCGATACAACCCGGATTCGGAGGCTAACAGTAACCGGCCCGAAATCTCCCCCAAACCCGTCAGTCTGCCAGTCGCGGTCGGCCCTGGGATGCGTTTCCACGTCTTGCCCGCATCAGAGGAGCCAAGGACCGACCGGTAGGTAGCGGCATACAAACCCTTACCTACGGCCTCGGGGCCACCCGCCAGGTTTAGAATCTGCTCCCCCGAGAGAGCGGAAGGAGCGGCAACGCGTTCCCACTCCACGCCGTCCCCTTTCAGACGAAACACGCCACCGGCCGAAGGCTCATAAATGGAAGCCGTGAAGAGATCGCCCCC
>JAOAPQ010000520.1 GCA_025462965.1 Bryobacterales bacterium | reverse complement strand
TCTCCACGCAGGCCTGGCCGGTCTTCGGATCGCAAATGAAGATTTTCTTGCGGCTGGCCTTCTCTACCGTAGAAGCAAACGGACCCGAAAAGGTGATGGTTTCCGGGTACTTGTTCTTTTTCTTCTGATAGAGATCCTTCTCGGCTAGAGAGTTCGGGAAATCGTCACCAATGAAACCTACGCGAAACGTGTGGTCTCCTTCGGGCAGGAAGACGCGAAACTTTTCTTCCGAATAGGGATTGAAATAAACCAGATCCGACGGCTTGGTTTCCGCGTCTATCTTCTTCAGAAGCTTGCCGTCCATCCAGAAGCCCAACTGCACCGGCTTGGCATCCTGCGCCCGGTTCCCGGGCAAGCCGATTACGATCTCATAATCGCCGTCGAAATCCACGCGGTGCGAGGCTTCGATGGTATTCACGTCCACGCGGCGGATATTATGGGCGTTGGGTTCGTAGGCGGACTTCACTGGCTTCGGGAGCGGTTCGGTCCCAACCGCTCTCGCGGCGATGCTCTCGGCGGCGGAGACGTATTTTTCCATGAGCAGCGGGGAGATGCTCAAAACATCGGCCATGTTATCGAAGCCGTCACCCGAATCGTCAGTGGGGAAATCCTGGCTCGCGCGGAATTCGATCGCAAGTAAATCGCGTATGTTGCTGGAATATTCGTTGCGGTTCAGGCGGCGGGCGGTGACGCGGCCGGGGTCGGGCTTAACGTTGCGGTCGGCTTTTTGAAATTCAGCCTGGAGGTACTGTAGAAGGCTATCCAGCTGGGCCTGTGGAGGGCGCGGCAACCCCCGGGGAGGCATCTCGCCCGACCGGATCTTCTGAGCGATCTTTTCCCACCCCAACCGCTGTTCCGAAATGGTGGCTGCGGAGGTGAACGGCTCCAAGTTCACACCGCCCGAGGCCAGCGATTCACTGTGACAGGGCGTACAGGTCTTGGAAATTACCGGACGCACGGTCTTGTCAAAACCCGCGACATCAACAGCAGTCTGCGCAGGAACTGCAGGTTTCTTCTTGTCGGTAGTTGCGTTATCCGCCGCCAGCAGACCGGCAGCGGTAGCCACTGCAATGAATCCAACCGATTTAAGACGCACTACGACCTCTCTTCGACTAAGGCGGCGCGGTAGACGGGGGCGTTACCGCTTACAAAGATTATATTGTAAGAAGGATCCCGCGCCATCGTAATTTACTTGGTGCGGCGAGCCCAGGGAGCTTACGTTATGCGCTGTTTCTTTGCGCTGCTGATGTTTTGCGCGGTCGCGGTGGCCCAGAACTACTCCGGGACCTACAAAGCGGAAGTCCAGACGTCGAGTGGGAAAGCCGAGAATACACTCGTTCTCAGCATGAAGGGCACGACGCTCTCGGGGACTTTGACTAACCAGATGGGCAAGTTCCCGATCCAGAACGGGAGCGTGGATGGAGCCGACGTTTTCTTCAACGTCACGGTCAAAGACGACGGTGACGATTTCAAGATGACCTACCGCGGCCACGTCTTTGGAGATGAGATCACCTTCAAAATAGAAGCCGGCGAGCGCGTGATCGAAATGGTCGCTAAGAAAGTAAGCACGACCTAGTAGGGAATTGGCCCGGTTCGACCGTCGTCCGGATTCGCCCAGCGATCGTTCGGCAGTACGGGGGACCAGCCCGGACGCGCCGGATCGCGATCGTACGGATATCCGCCCAGGCGCAAATACAATTCGTGATACTCACGCATCTTTTCGCAATCTAGCCGCACGCCCAGGCCCGGACCTTCCGGAACGCGAATCGCGCCGTTCTCGTAGGGCATCAGCCCGCCTTGAATCACGTCATCCGTCAGGTGATGATAGTGCGCGTCCGCGGCGAAACTCAGGTTCGGAATCACGGCGCCCAGGTGGAGCATGGTTGCGAGTTGAACGCCCAGCTCGCCGGAGGAATGTACCGCCACGCCAAGCTGGAACGTTTCACACACTCCCGCCGCCTTGACGCACGGCCGGATGCCGCCCCAGAACGTGGTGTCCAGAAGAATGACGTCGACGGCCGTATCCAGAACGTTGGCCGCCAGTTGCTCGAAGTTCACCACCACCGTGTTCGTGGCAAGCGGAACGCGCGTCATCTGCCTGGTGCGGCGCATCCCGTTAAGGCCGTACACCGGGTCTTCTAAATAATCGTTATTGATGTCTTCAATGCCATGCGAAAACCGAATGGCCTGCTCTGCGGACCATACGCCGTTGGGGTCGAACCGGAACGAATCTCCGGGAAGCGATGCGGCCAGCGCCCGATACGCCTCCAGTTCGTAATCGGGAGGAAAAACTCCCGCCTTCAACTTGTGTGTGGTGAACCCGTATCGCTCTTTCGTCTCGCGGGCATAAGCCACCAGTTGATCGATTGCGCGCACTTCACCCGAGCCATCCCGGGGATTCGGATAGCGGAAAAAACAATAGGACGCGAAGCTCACGCGGTCCCGGATACGCCCTCCCAGAATGTCGCAGACCGGCACGTTCCATGCTTGCCCGAGTAAATCGAGGCAGGCGAATTCCAGGGCCGCCAGCACCTGCGACCGGTTGTTATAAAGAGACGCAGTGGGGTTCGCGATCAGAAAGCGCATCTCCTCCAGCCGCGCCGGATCGTGCCCGATCAGGTACTCCTTCATCGCGCGAAACGTCGCCTCGGCCGATTCGCCGCCGCCTCCCATTTCGCCCAGTCCGACGAGGCCGTTGTCCGCTTCGACTTCCACAATCGTACGGACGAATCGTCCCCAATGACAGCCATTCGCGTGGCGCAGCGGAGCTTGCAAGGGGACGGTGACCGTTGTCGCCCGGATGTCCCGGATCACCATCGAAAAAGTCTCTCCGCGTTGGCGCCGCGAATTTTATTTCGCTCGCTTTCCGGGGCAAAAGACAACAGTTCGTCGAAACGCACGGAGTGCTGCGTGTAATCGGCAAGCGTGTTCCCGAGCGTGCCCCAGATCAGCCGGTCCGCTCCGAAAGCCCCGTAAATCCGCTTCGTCAACGCATTCAAATCGCCCTTATAGTATTCCCACCCCGAGAACTTCATCGCCACGTGAGGCAATTCCGAGAGCCGCAGAACCTCGTCGAACTCCTTTTCAGTTCCCTGCCCCGGACGGCCCATATGGTCGAGCACAACCAGGATGCCGGGACACTCTTTGGCAAGATTGCGAATGTTAGCCGCCTGTCCCGGTATGCAATGCATCTCGACCGCGAGATCCATCGACGCCAGCATCTTCCAGCAAGCCAGCATTCGGGGGTCCCGCATGTCGCGGTTCTTGATGCGACCGCCCGCTTCGGGCGTCATGCTGACCTCGTGGATGCGCATACCGATGATGTGCCTGGGCCATCGATCCACAAGCGCCCCGAGTCGCTTCGGCGTATCCTCGCGAAACGGATCGAAGAGACAGAATCCTTTGAAATACCCAGCCGATGGCTCATGCGCAAAGCAGTATTCCAGATACCGGTGGTCATCCTGGTATGGCTCCGGATGGACGATAATCGAATGCTTTAACCCGGCCGCGTGAACCAGTTTGACGTGATCTTCCAGTGTGTATGCGGGAGGCTGGTAGGGAGCGTTCGGGGCGTACGGCACACGCTGCGGATCGAAGAGGTGAACGTGACTCTCAACCGCCTGGTGCGTGCCGGCCGCTCGCAATTCGCAGCCCAACCCGATCGCCCCGATGAGGGCTTGCCGCCGTGTGAGCTTGTTCTTCATGCCGGCCTAGCGGAAAAGCTGCGGGGCGAAATCCGCCAGGTAATTCCGCCAATTGCGCCACACGTGCGCGCCTTCCGAAGCGATGAACGTGTGGTGAATCTCGTGCTCTGTCAGTAAGCCGTCCAGTTTTTGGGCCGCCGGGAAAAGGCCATCCGTTTTGCCGCATGCCACATAAAACAGCTTCAGCGATTTATTCGTCGCGGCGGGGTTAGCCAGCGGATCCTTGTACACCTCCGCGGCGTTCACGTTAGGTTGGATGCCCATGCTGAACACCCCAATATAACGGAACGTATCCAGGTGCGTGAACCCGATCTGCAGCGCTTGTCCACCACCCATGGAGAGACCGGCGATCGCGCGATCGGCCGGCTTCGCCGAAG
>JAOAPQ010000887.1 GCA_025462965.1 Bryobacterales bacterium | reverse complement strand
CTCGTCTCCAGCCCATCGATGCCATCCGATTGTCGAGGCGGCTTCCACGGTGACGCGCTTCTTGATTTCCCGAGGAAGGACGCTTTCGCGGTAGGAATCGTCCTGGGCGTCGAACAGGCTCCAACTGGGCATGCTGACCACGCGTGCAGTCACTCCGACTGTCTGTAACTTCTCTCGCGCCATCACGCAGAGATTCACTTCGGAGCCGGTGCCGATGAGGATGACGTCAGGCTTGCCCGGCGCATCCACGAGCACGTAGGCGCCGCGCGCGACACCGGGGTCCTTCGCCCCGCTGCGGTCGAGATGCGCCACAGTCTGCCGCGTGAACACCAGCAGCGAGGGACCGTCATGCTCCATGGCAAATGCCCACGTCTCAGCGGCTTCGTTCGGGTCAGCCGGGCGGATGACGGTAAGACCCGGAATACCGCGCAGACCGGCGAGGTGCTCGATAGGCTGGTGCGTCGGGCCATCTTCGCCGAGTCCGATGCTGTCGTGTGTGAACACGTAGATCGCCTTGAGTCCGCTCAGAGCCCCGAGCCGTATGGCAGGCTTCATATAGTCGGAGAAGGTCAGGAAGGTCGCGCTAAAGGGAATCACACCGCCGTGAGCAGCCATGCCATTTACGGCCGCCCCCATGGCATGCTCGCGGACACCGAACGCGATGTTCCGCCCGGCATAGCTCCAGGCGCCGCCCACCGCGCCCAACGTCCCTGGTCCTGAAACTTCCGGCGATTGGAAATCGCCCAGCCCCTTGAGCGAGGTCCGCGTGGAAGGGTTCAAGTCCGCCGACCCGCCCACCAGATTCGGGACGTGTTTGGCAATCGCGTTAATGACCTCGCCTCCTGCGGCGCGGGTGGCGATCGGTTTATCGGTGGGTTTCCACTTCGGAAGATCGGCGTCCCAGCCTCGCGGGAGCTTGCCGCTGATGACGCTCTCAAATTCGGCGGCTTCCTGTGGGAACGCTGCCTTGTATGCTTCCATGCGCTTTCGCCATTGGTCTTCGACTTCCGCACCCAGAGGAATGGCCTGGCGAAAAGACTCCATCGCATCCTCGGGGAGGTAGAATTTTTCTGCGGTCGGCCAACCCAGGGCTTTCTTGGTAGCGAGAAGTTCCTCTTCTCCCAGCGGGTCCCCATGCGCGGTAAAGTTGTCCTGCTTGTGAGGGCTGCCGTAGCCGATGTGGGTGCGGGCCAGGATTAATGACGGCTTCCGATCCTCCGCCTGCGCTTCGCGGATCGCGCGGGCGAGATCTTCCGTGTCATTCCCATCCGGAACCACGCGCGTGTGCCAACCGTTGGCCGCGAAGCGCCTCGCCACATCCTCGGTGAAATCGATTTCAGTGGCCCCGGCAAGGGAGATGTGATTCTGATCGTACAGGTAAATCAGCTTCCCCAGCCGCAAATGTCCGGCCAATGAAGCGGCCTCCTGACTGACGCCTTCCATGAGATCGCCGTCGCCGCAGATCGCGTAGGTATAGTGGTCTACGATCTTGTGCCCCGGCCTGTTATAGCGCTGCGCGAGCCAGTCCTCGGCGATGGCCATTCCGACCCCGTTGGCAAATCCTTGCCCGAGCGGTCCCGTGGTGACTTCGGCGCCGGGCGTCACGCCCCGCTCAGGATGCCCCGGCGTTTTGCTGCCCCACTTCCGGAAATGCCGGATCTCCTCGATAGGCAAGTCGTAACCGGAGAGGAAGAGCAGGCTGTACAACAGCATCGACCCGTGTCCCGCGGAGAGGACGAAACGGTCGCGGTCGAACCACTGCGGATTCCTAGGGTTGTGCTTGAGAAACTGCGTCCACAGCGTATAAGCCATCGCGGCAGCGCCCATCGGCATGCCTGGATGACCGGCGTTCGCGTTTTGGACAGCGTCCGCCGAAAGGATCCGGATCGTATTGATACATTGCTCTTGCAGCTCTCGATTCGGCTTTACGTTCATCTATGCCTCCCATGATTGGCGTCAGTACGCCATGCCTCGCCGACGGTCCGAAACGACGGTGAGGATTTGAACGAGCCTTCTCAGGCTCCTGGATTGCTATTACCCGCGAAGTTTTGCACCCTGGCCGGGCGAAAATTCGCTCTGCCCAACTGATTGGTAATCGACTAAGCTGTCTTCGGATTCCGCATTCTATCGCCAGCTTCTCACTTGATTTTCCAAAGAGATGGATTACTCCGCACGTCCCACCCACCGCCCAAAGCTCGGAACGTGCTTACAGCAGCGCGAGCCGCGTCGGAACGCGTGCTTTCGACTTCGTTACGGGCCACTAGCAGTTGCCTGTCCGCGTCCAGAACATCCGTTAGCGTAATCGCTCCCGCCTCGTAGGCTCGTTGTGAAAGGTCACGCGCTCGAGTAACCGACTCGACTTCATCTTGTAACTGCTCGAGCCGCGCTTTTGATTGCGCAAGCTTCATCATCGCGTTCTCGATGTCTTCCGTAGCTTTCAGTGCGGTCTGGCGGTAGGCGACCAGTGCTTCCGCGTAGACGCCGCGCGCCTGCGCGATCTCTGCCTTCACCTTGCCGAAATCAAACAAGCGCCATCGCAACGCGCCCCCACCGACGGCCTGGAATGCCCGCCCGTTAAACAGCGTACTGGCTTTTATACTGTCGAAGCCGAGCGCTCCGGAAAGGGAAATCTTAGGGTAGTAGTCCGAGATCGCCACACCAATTCGCTCATTCGAGGCGGCGAGCCTCCGCTCAGCGGCAATGATATCGGGCCGGCGGCGCAAGACGTCCAGAGGCTGATCGGGATCACCGATCGCCGGGACTTCGGGAATCTTGCCGGGTGCCATGAGCTCTTTCGCATACGTCCCGGGCTGAACGCCCATTAGGACGTCGAGCCGATTCAATTGAGCTTCGAGCCCCACGCGCAACGGCGGTACGGTGGTTTTTGCCTGCTTTAGAAGAGCTTCCGCTTGCGCAACCTCGCGGCCGTTCGCCGCTCCGGCTCGCCGGCGTGCCTCTACCAACCTCAGCAGGCCTGCGTCCGTATCGATGAGCTG
>JAOAPQ010000822.1 GCA_025462965.1 Bryobacterales bacterium | reverse complement strand
CCCTGTTTGCGGTGGGAAAGAATGTGGACAACGAGACAGGCCGGCAGATTCTAGGCAGCTGGAACCATGCCGGACACCTGATCGGGAATCATACCTACTCGCACCGCACTTACACCTCGATGAGTTTCGACGATTTCTCGGCGGATGTTCTGCACGGCGAAGAGTTCGTGAAACCGTTCCCGCGATACACGGGCTTTTTCCGGTTTCCGGCGCTGAAAGAGGGGGATACGGCGGAGAAGCGTGATCGGATCCGGACTTTCCTGAGGGACAAGCGATTCCGCAATGGAAGCGTCACCGTGGACGCATCGGATTGGTACTACGACCGGCGCTTGCGCGAGCGGCTGAAGGCGGACGCGTCTTTCGACGTCGCGCGATTCCGGCGACCTTATCTGGACCATCTGCTGAGCCGGGCGCGCTACTACGACGGCCTTGCGAAGCAGGTGCTGGGGCGAAGTCCCAAGCACACGCTGTTGGTTCACTACAACCTGATCAACGTGCTGTTTCTTAGTGATGCAATGGAGCACCTTCGGCAAAACGGGTGGCGCTGGGTATCCGCTGACGACGCGTTCAAGGACCCCGTGTTTCGTTCCGAGCCGAAGACCGTGCCCGCCGGTGAGAGCCTGATCTGGGCGCTCGCGAAGGCTTCCGGCCGGTTCGAAGGAAAGCTGCGGTATCCGGGAGAAGACGGGGACTACGAAAAGGACACGGTGGACCGGATCTGAGAAAATCGCCCAGGCCCACGCACTAACAGCGAGGGATGCGGGTAAGAGTCGCGGATTACATAGCGAGACACTTGGACGGAATCGGGGTTCGCGCCGCGTTCATGGTTTCGGGGGGCATGATGATGCACCTAATGGACGCGGTAAGCCGCTATCCGCGCATCCGGTACTTCTGCAATCACCACGAACAGGCGAGCGCGATGGCGGCGGACGCTTATGCGCGCAAGACAGGTGGGATTGGCTTGTGCATGGCCACCAGCGGGCCCGGCGCAACCAACCTGCTCACCGGCATCACGGGCGCGTGGCAGGATTCCTCGCCGGTACTCTTTCTGACCGGTCAGAGCAAGCTTGCGGAAACCATCGAGGGCTCGGGAATTGCGGGTCTGCGCCAATTCGGGGTGTTCGAAGTGAACATCGTGCCGATCGTGCAATCGGTGACGAAGTATGCCGTGTTCCTGCGGGATCCAAGGACCGTACGGTACCACCTGGAGAAGGCGATCCACCTGGCCACGACGGGGCGGCCGGGACCTGTGCTCATCGATATCCCGCTGGATATTCAGGCCGCTCTGATTGATCCGGACGACCTGACGGGGTATGAAGCGGAGCCGAACGAGGCCGGCCAGGTGGACGGTGCCGGCGTGGGGCAGGCGATCGCGGAGCTGCGGTATGCGCGCCGGCCGCTGATTCTTGCTGGGCAGGGTATTCGGGTCGCCGGGGCGGCGGAGCGGTTTCGGAACGTCACGCGACAGCTCGGAATTCCCGTGGTCACGACGCAGATGGGGAAAGATCTGCTGCCCTACGACGACGAGTGCTTCGTGGGTCACCCGGGCCATAAGGGCGACAGGGCCGCGAACTTCGCGGTGCAATCGGCGGACTTCATTCTGTCGCTTGGCTGCAGCCTGCAGATTCAGACGACCGGTTACGAGTTCAGTCAGTTCGCTCCGCAGGCGAACAAGATCCAGGTGGAACTCGACCCAGCGATCCGGGAACGGGAGAGCGCCGGCTTTCAGCACAAGATTGCGATGGATGTGGGGGTGTTCCTGGCGGAGGTCGGGCGCCGGTGGGGGACGCGGCCATGGTCGCCGCGAGATCTTTCGGATTGGCGCGCACGTTGCACGGCGTGGAAGACGCGCTACACGGCAATGAGTGAACCTCACGAGATGCCGGCCGGGGACGAAGTTGCGAATATCTACGAGTTCTGCGATCTGCTGGGCGGCATTCTGCCGGGCGGCGAGACGATTCTGCTGGACGCCGGTCAACCGTACTTCGCGATGGCGCATGCGTTCCGGCTCAAACGCGATCAGCGCTATATCGTTGCGGGCGCGCTCGGCGGGATGGGCACGGCCGTCCCGTTCGGAATCGGCGTGGCAGCGTCCGGCCCTGGCGGACCCGCGGTCGTCGTAACGGGCGATGGATCATTCCACATGAACGTGCAGGAATTGCAGACGATTCGCCACAATCGTCTTGATGTCAAGATATTTGTCATCGATAACGACGGGTATGCTTCCATACGGGCAACGCAGCGGACTTTTTTTGGCGGCCATTTTGTCGGATCGAGTTGGGATTCGGGTGTAACACTTCCGGCCGTTGCGAAGATTGCAGCCGCGTACGGAATTCCCTACATCGACTGCAGGAATCGCAGCAGGCTGCGCGAGTCGATCCTCGCCACGATGAATGTCAAAGGCCCGGCAATCTGCGCGGTGAAGACGATTCCGGATCAAAAGATTGTTCCGGCAGTCGCGTCCGTGATGATGTCCGACGGCCGGATGCGCTCCGGCCTGCTGCATGAAATGAGTCCGCTTCTGCCGGAACGGGAAACCGCGGCGGCGCTCGCATTCTGTTAGCCGACTAAAAATCTGTTGACTCCGACGTAACGTCGGGCTTGATGGGCATTCCTCTGAAGCAAATAGGAAAGTTGCTCGACCGGAAGCCGCCGGATGTGCTCTCTGTCCTCTTCGCGAAACGCAAGGGACTGAAAGCGGAAACGGCGCGCGCTCGACCTTGCGACCGGCGCGAGGCGCGGGCCAAGGTCGAGGAGCGGAAAGCTCTCTGGTCGCCGGAGCTGCAGGCCAGGGTTTCACAGCCGTGGGAGGAACTGACGCGCGAGATCCAGTCGGCGACAGCGGCCGGTGAAACACCCGGGCGGCGATCGGTAAATTGAAGCCGGCTTGAATGCAATGTGGCAGGATCGAAAGAACGGCCGGAGCAGGCTGAGCGGAAGATCCCGGTCGGCGAGGACGTGCAGTCATTCATCATGCAAGCGATGGCTGCCGGCAAGAAGAGCTGATGCGCTGCACGATGCCGGACAGTTCGCGCGCATCGGTTTCGGAGCCCAGCAGCACGCGGTGAGGGAACCAGAACGCATCCGCGATGCAAGCTTCCGAAACAGGGCAAGGTTCCACTCGGCATCCGCCGGCGCGGTACAGCGGGTTGTTGTACAGCGTGTGCGGATAGAAGGGTGTACACGGGATGCCTTCCGCTGTGATGGCGCGATGAAAGGCGTCGCGGCTCATCCCGAATTTCGCTGCATCGATGCGGCCGAGCAAGAGGTAGTTCGTCTGAATGCGGGCCTCGGGACGGATCGTTTGGAGTGTGAGCCCGGGGACCGCTTCCAGTTCCCTTCGGATGATAGATGCATTCGCCTCGCGCAGGCGGTTGTGCTCCGGCAGGCGCTCCAGCTGCGCGATCAACACGGCCGCCTGCAGCGCGGTAATGCGATAGTTCGTGCCCAGCGTATAGTGATTGAACCACGCGCCGTCTTTGCGGCGGCCCTGGTTGGCGATGGCGCGCACACGGTCCGCGAGTTCGGAATCGTTCGATGTCAGGATTCCTCCTTCGCCCGCCGTCATTACCTTGGAATTCTGAAAACTGAACGAGCCCGCAACGCCCATGCTGCCGGCACGCTTACCGCTCCATTCGGACCCATGCGAGTGAGCAGCGTCTTCAATAACCGGAACCCCGAGTTGCAGCAGGCGGTCCATGTCGGCGACCGGGCCTCCAAAATGAACGGCCATGACGGCCCGGGTGCGCGGCGTGAGAGCCGCAGCAGCGCGCGCGGGATCGATTTGGAATGTATGGGGTTCGATATCGACAAACACGGGAAGCGCGCCGACGCGCGAGACGGCGGTCGCGGTGGAAATGAACGAAATGGCGGGAACGATCACTTCGTCGCCTTGGCCGATGCCCATCGCCTCGAGCGCCATCTCGAGCGTCACGGTGCCGTTTAATGCGCTTACGCCGTGGGCGCAATGTTGGAAGGCCGCGAACTCCCGCTCGAATTGCGTGACGAACGGGTGGAAGCCGCCCCAGCGGTCGCTCGCGAGCACCTGGCGCAACAGCTCGGCTTCGCGTTCACCAGCAATCGGCCATTGGGGAATGTCCATACCGTTAGAATAGAGTAGCGTGAGCGTCTATCAGGACCGGAAGGACGAACTGGAGAAACACGAGCTCATGATGGGCGTTCCACGCGGGCGGCTCGCGGTGACGCTTGACGTGCTGACGGACGCGCTGGTGCTGGTTGGGCAGCACGGCGTCTATTGCCAGAGCGCGCGGCAGCTGGGCAAACCGGCGATGGATGTTCAGATCATTGCGAAATCGATTGAGGACGCAAAACAACTGATCTCGGACGTAATGAGCGAGCTAGCTCCGAACAAAGGGGTTTGATTTCTTCTCGCGGCCGATAGTCGTGTTCTGGCCATGACCGGGGATCACGACCGTCTCTTCCGGAAGAGTCAGCAGCTTGCCTTTTATGGATGCGATGATCTGCTTTCCATCACCTCCCGGCAAGTCCGTGCGGCCGATGCTGTCGCGAAAGAGAGTGTCGCCGGCGACGAGTTTCTGCTGGGCGGGTATCCACAGGCTGATGCTCCCTTGCGTGTGACCTGGTGTGTGCAGGACGTGAAACACGGTCGCGCCGAGATCGAGCGTGTCGCCATCGCGGACGGGGACGTCGATGCCCGGGTTCTCGGGCGTTTCGACTCCGAGCCAGGCGGCCTGCATGTCCAGTCGATCGCTTAGCTCGGAGTCGTTCTGGTTCATGTAAACAGGGGCTTCCGTGACGGCCTTGAGCTTCTGCGCGCCGCCGATATGGTCGATATGCGCGTGCGTGATGACGATGGCTTTGACGCGCAGCGAATGCCTGGCCAGAATAGTGAGAATCTCTGCGATGTCATCGCCCGGATCGACCACGATGGCTTCTTTGGTTGTTTCGTCGCCAAAGATGGAACAGTTGCAGCGAAGCGTGCCGACCGGCAGAATCTCGTGAATCATGGCTGATACTTTAAGTATAGTGAGCACGGTCTTAAGCAAGGGTTACGACGCTCTTCAATCCGGCGCCGCGCTGCTCGATCTTTCCAGCCGCGGCCGCATTTACGCCACGGGTGATGACCGCGCGCGTCTGGTGCATGCGTTGACGACGAACCACATTCAACAGCTCAAGCCCGGTCAGGGAGCGTACGCGTTTTTTTTGACGGCGCAGGGGCGTATCCTGGCGGACGCTCATGTGCTGTCCTTCGACGACAAACTGCTCCTGGATGTGGAGCCGGAAACGCGCGAGACGCTGTACCAGCATATCGATCACTACATCATCGCGGACGACGTGACGCTCGAGGACGCGACGGAGAGTACGTTCGCTGTTGGTCTGGAAGGGCCCGGAGCGCGGGCGATTCTGGAGGGACTGGGCGGGCCGATTCCGGAAGAGCCGGAATCTCATTCGCAGTGGGATGAGTTGACGGTGGCGCGAGTCATCTTCACAGGTGCGGAGGGCTTCCGCATATTTGGCGGGAAGGCGCACGAAGGAGTCTTGTTAGAGCGATTGACTTCAGCCGGGGCGATCACAGCGACACCCGAGGAAGCGCGTGTCGTGCGCATTGAACACGCGCTGCCGCGTTACGGGGAGGACATAGCGAAAACGACGCTGGCGCAGGAAACGGGGCTCGCACGGGCGCTTCATTTCAGCAAAGGATGTTACCTTGGCCAGGAAATCGTGGAGCGTATTCGTTCGCGCACGCAGGTGAACAGAGTGCTCATGGGACTGGAGATCGAAGCGCAAGAGGCGTTTGAAGCGGGGACCAAGGTGCTCGCCGAAGGCGCTGACGCGGGCAAGATAACGTCCTCTGCGTACTCGCCCGTCAGGGGCAAGGTGATGGCCATTGCCATGATGC